>JAIVHA010000034.1 GCA_020201295.1 Lysobacteraceae bacterium
TGCTTGTCCTTGGCGGAAATGGCGGCCTCGTCGGGGATGCGGTCGCCGGCATTGCGCTTGTTCTGCTGCGGCAGGAAGTCCATGGTGAAGTGCACGCCAGCCAGTTCGCGGCCTTCCACCGGCAGATCGCGTGGCTGCTCGGAACCGCCGGTCAGGGCCACGGCGTCGAAGTCACTCAACAACTGCCTGGCCGGCAGGTCCACGCCGATGTGGGTGTTGGGCTTGAACTGCACACCCTCGGCGGCCATCTGTTCCATGCGCCGGTCGATGAGCTGCTTTTCCATTTTGAAGTCGGGGATGCCATAGCGCATCAGGCCGCCGATGCGGTCGGCCTTCTCGAACAGGGCGACCTCGTGACCGACGCGCGCCAGCTGTTGGGCGCAGGCCATGCCGGCCGGACCGGAGCCGACCACGGCCACGCGCTTGCCGGTTTTGTGGGCGGCGAGCTGCGGCTTCACCCAACCGTTCTCGAAGGCCTTGTCGACGATGGCGCACTCGATGCTCTTGATGCTCACCGGGTTGTCGTCGATGTTCAGGGTACAGGATTCCTGGCAGGGCGCCGGGCAGATGCGACCGGTGAACTCCGGGAAGTTGTTGGTGGAGTGCAGCACCTCGCTGGCGCGCTGCCACTTGCCGCGATACACCAGGTCGTTCCAGTCGGGAATCAGATTTTTGACCGGACAGCCCTGGTGACAGAAGGGGATGCCGCAGTCCATGCAACGCGCACCCTGAGTGGCCAGCGCCTGGTCACTCATGGGAATGACGAATTCCTTGAAGTGCTTGATGCGTTGTTCCACCGGTGCATAGCTACGATCCTGGCGCGGGAACTCCATGAAGCCCGTCGGCTTGCCCATTACTTGCCTCCCACTGCCGCGGCAAGCCCCGCGGACTGCTGCTGTGCTTGTTTCATGTCTTCCAGGGCGCGGCGGTAATCCACCGGCATGACCTTGACGAACTTCGGCAGGTATTGCCCCCAGTCGGCCAGGATGCGGCGTGCCACGCTGCTGTCGGTGTAGTGCAGGTGCTGCTCGACCAGTACCTTCAGGCGCTGGGCGTCGAAGCGGGTCATGTCGCTGCGAATGTCCACCTTACCGTGGGTCTCCAGGTCACCGCCCTGGTGATCGAGGGCCTCGAGGGCGGCGTCTTCTTCCGGCACCGGCTCCAGGTCCACCATGGCCAGGTTGCAGCGCTCCTTGAAATCTCCCGCTTCGTCCAGCACGTAGGCAATACCGCCGCTCATGCCGGCGGCGAAGTTGCGCCCGGTCTCGCCCAGCACCACCACGATGCCACCGGTCATGTACTCACAACCGTGGTCACCCACGCCTTCCACCACGGTGGTGGCGCCGGAGTTGCGCACGGCGAAGCGTTCGCCGGCCACGCCGCGGAAGAAGCATTCACCGGTAATGGCGCCATACAGCACGGTGTTGCCGACAATGATGTTCTCTTCCGGCACGATGGGGCTGTTCTTCGGCGGATAGATGGCAATGCGGCCGCCGGACAGGCCCTTGCCCACGTAGTCGTTACCCTCACCTTCCAGCTCCAGGGTCACGCCATGGGCCAGCCAGGCGCCGAAGCTCTGCCCCGCCACACCCTTCAGCTTCACATGGATGCTGTCGTCGGGCAGGCCCTCGTGGCCGTATTTCTCCACCACGCGGCCGGACAGCATGGCGCCCACGCTGCGGTTGACATTGCACACCGGGGTTTCGATGCGTACCGGTTCGCCGCGTTCCAGCGCGGGGGCGGCCTGTGCAATGAGCTTGTTGTCCAGGGCCTTGTCGAGGCCGTGGTCCTGGGTCTCGCTCCAGTACAGTTTCTCGCCCGGCGCCGTTTCCGGCAGGTGCAGCAGGCGCGAGTAATCCAGGCCATGAGCCTTCCAGTGGCCGATGGCCTTGCGCATGTCGAGCCTGTCGCGACGGCCGATCATTTCGTTCAGGGTGCGGAAACCGAGCTTCGCCATCAGCTGGCGGATTTCCTCGGCCACGAAGAAAAAATAGTTCACCACGTGCTCGGGCTTGCCGGTGAAGCGCTTGCGCAGGGTTTCGTCCTGGGTGGCCACGCCCACCGGGCAGGTGTTCAAGTGGCACTTGCGCATCATGATGCAGCCTTCGACGATCAGCGGCGCGGTGGCGAAGCCGAATTCGTCGGCGCCCAGCAGCGCGCCGATGACCACGTCGCGGCCGGTGCGCATGCCGCCGTCCACCTGCACCGCGATGCGGTTGCGCAACTTGTTCATCACCAGGGTCTGGTGGGTCTCGGCCAGACCGATCTCCCAGGGCGAACCCGCGTGCTTGATGGAGGTGAGCGGCGAGGCGCCGGTGCCACCTTCGAAGCCGGCGATGGTGACATGGTCCGCATGCGCCTTGGATACGCCCGCGGCCACAGTGCCGACGCCCACCTCGGACACCAGCTTCACGCTGATGCGCGCCTTCGGATTGACGTTCTTGAGATCATGGATGAGCTGCGCCAGGTCCTCGATGGAATAGATGTCATGGTGCGGCGGCGGCGAGATCAGGCCCACGCCCGGGGTGGAATGGCGCACCTTGGCGATGCGCGCGTCCACCTTGTGGCCGGGCAGCTGGCCGCCCTCGCCGGGCTTGGCGCCCTGCGCCATCTTGATCTGGATGTCGTCGGCGTTGACCAGGTACTCGGTGGTGACGCCAAAGCGGCCCGAGGCCACCTGCTTGATGGCGGAACGCATGGAGTCGCCGTTGGCCATGGGTGTGAAGCGCTCGCGCTCCTCACCACCCTCGCCGGTGTTGGACTTGGCGCCGATGCGGTTCATGGCGATGGCCAGGGTGCTGTGCGCCTCGGCGGAGATGGCGCCGAAGGACATGGCGCCGGTGGCGAAGCGCTTGACGATCTCTTTGGCCGGCTCCACTTCCTCCAGCGGAATCGGGTCGGCGGCGAACTTGAGGTCGAACAGCCCGCGCAGGGTCTTCAGTTCCTCGTTCTGCTCGTCCACCAGGCGCGAGAACTCGGCGAAGGTCTTGGCGTCATTGGCGCGGGTGGCGTGCTGCAGCTTGGCGATGCTGTCCGGCGTCCACATGTGGCCCTCGCCGCGGATGCGAAAGGCGTAGTCGCCGCCCACGTCCAGGGCGTTGGCATAGATGGGGTTGTTGCCATAGGCGTCACGGTGCCAGCGCGCCGCTTCCTCGGCAATCTCGGCCAGGCCGGCGCCTTCGATGGTGGTGGCGGTGCCCGTGAAATACTGCTCCACGAAGCGGGAATGCAGGCCCACGGCGTCGAAGATCTGCGCGCCGCAATAGGACTGGTAGGTGGAGATGCCCATCTTCGAGAACACCTTCAGCAGGCCCTTGCCCACCGCCTTGATGTAGCGCTTGGTGAGTTCGCCCTCGTCGAGTTTCTCCGTCAGTTCGTCCTTGATGGCGTGCAGGGATTCGAAGGCCAGGTAGGGATTGATGGCCTCGGCGCCATAGCCCGCCAGTACGGCGAAGTGATGCACCTCGCGCGCGGCGCCCGTTTCCACCACCAGGCCGGAGGCGGTACGCAGGCCGGCGCGCACCAGGTGGTGATGCACGGCGCTGGTGGCGAGCAGGGCCGGGATGGCCATGTGTTCCGCGCTCACCGCGCGGTCGGACAGGATGAGGATGTTGTAGCCCTCGCGCACGGCGGCCTCGGCCGCCTGGCACAAGGCCGTGAGCGCGGCCTCCATGCCGGCCGCGCCCTGTTCCGCGCTGTAGCAGATGTCCAGGGTGTGGGTGCGAAAGGCGCCATCGGTGGTCTTCTCGATGGTGCGGATACGCTCCAGGTCCTTGTTGCTCAGGATCGGCTGGCTCACTTCCAGACGCATGTGCTTGCCGGCCTCGTGGATGCCGAGCAGGTTCGGGCGCGGGCCGATGAGCGACACCAGCGACATGACCAGTTCCTCGCGGATCGGGTCGATGGGCGGGTTGGTGACCTGGGCGAAGTTCTGCTTGAAGTAGTTGAACAGCGGCTTGGGCTTGCTGGACAACACCGCGACCGGGTTGTCCGCGCCCATGGAGCCGATGGCCTCCTGGCCGGTCACGGCCATGGGCACCATCAGCATGCGCAGGTCTTCCTGAGTGTAGCCGAAGGCCTGCTGGCGATCGAGCAGGGTGGCGGAGTCACCACGGTTGCCGTCCACGTTGGCGGGCAGGTTCTTGAGGTGTATCTGGGTCTTGTCCAGCCACTGCTGGTAGGGATGGCTCTGAGCCAGCCCGGCCTTCAGCTCGGCGTCGTCGATGATGCGGCCCTGCTCCATGTCGATGAGGAACATCTTGCCGGGTTGCAGGCGCCACTTCTTGACGATCTTTTCGTCGGGGATGGGCAGCACACCCATTTCCGAGGCCATCACCACCAGGTCGTCGTCGGTGATGAGGTAACGCGCCGGGCGCAAGCCATTGCGGTCCAGGGTGGCGCCGATCTGGCGGCCGTCGGTGAAGGCCACGGCGGCAGGACCGTCCCAGGGTTCCATCAGGGCGGCATGGTATTCGTAGAAGGCGCGCCGTTCCTCGTCCATGAGCGGGTTACCGGCCCAGGCCTCGGGGATGAGCATCATCATGGCGTGGGCCATGGAGTAACCGCCCGCCACCAGCAATTCCAGGGCATTGTCGAAAGCGGCCGAATCCGAGCTGCCTTCGGGGATCAGCGGCCACACCTTGGAAAGATCGTCACCGAACAGTTCCGAGGCCATGGAATGGCGCCGCGCGCGCATCCAGTTCACATTGCCGCGCAGGGTGTTGATCTCGCCGTTGTGGGCGATCATGCGGAACGGGTGGGCCAGGTCCCAGGACGGGAAGGTGTTGGTGGAAAAACGCTGGTGCACCAGCGCCAGCGCGGAGACCACGCGCTCATCCTTCAGGTCGTGGTAGAAGGTGTCCACCTGGTTGGCCAGCAGCATACCTTTATAGACGATGGTACGGCTGGACAGGGACGGCACGTAGAAATACTCCCGGCCGGTCCAGTCGGAATCGCGCACGGCGTTTTCCACCAGCTTGCGGATCACGAACAGCTTGCGCTCGAAGGCCTCCCGGTTTTCGCAGCCATCACCGCGGGCCACGAACAGCTGGCGCACCACGGGCTCGACCTGCTTCACGCTCTCGCCCAGGCCGCTGTTGGAGGTGGGCACGTCGCGCCAGCCCAGTAAGCGCTGGCCTTCCTCGGCGATGGTGCGCTCCAGCAAGGCCTCGCAAGCGGCGCGTGACTGGCTGTCGCGCGGCAGGAAGATCATACCGGCGGCGTACTGGCCGGCCTCGGGCAGACTGAAGCCCTGTGCGGCGCATTCCTCGCGCAGGAAGCTGTCGGGCAGTTGCAGCAGGATCCCGGCACCATCGCCGGCCAACGGATCGGCGCCCACGGCGCCGCGATGGGTGAGGTTCTCCAGAATCCGCAGGCCCTGGCGGACGATGGCATGACTCTTCTCGCCCTTGATATGGGCGACGAAACCTACTCCGCAGGCGTCATGTTCGTTGCGGGGGTCATACAGACCCTGCTTGGATGGCAAAGTCCCACGACTCATGGTCGGACCTCTTGAAATTCAGTGAACTATGGAGATCAGCACAGCGGGGTGAACACCCAGGGGCGGCTTCCGGCGCGGGCTGCCCTGAAGCCGCCCGGCTGCGCAAAATCGGCTCGACAGGATAATCCAGAACGCCCGGCGGCGCCAGTGGCGCGTCCCTATGCCCTCATTCCAACAGGGGATTCTGCCTTGGCCCATTCGCGGGCAGAGCCCGCTCCTACGGGTGCCAGCGACAACCCCCCCTTGTGTAGGAGCGGCCTTTGGCCGCGAACCGGGTGCGGTGCCACTTGGCCCATTCGCGGGCAGAGCCCGCTCCTACGGGTGCCAGCGACAACCCCCCTTTGCAGGAGCGGCCTTTGGCCGCGAACCGGGTGCGGTGCCACTTGGCCCATTCGCGGGCAGAGCCCGCTCCTACGGGATGGGGAGTTGCGCCTGCACCGAGGCGAAGCTGCGTGGCCAGGGCTTGTCCCGCTGGACCCGGGCGGGCAGGCCGGCGATGGCCGCCTGCGCCGCGGCAAGGCTGGGATACGAACCGAACAGCAGGGTATAGCGGTCTTCTCCGTTCTGGACACGGTGATACCAGGCCAGCTCGCCCTCCAGACCATACTGCGCGACGAAGGCCCGTACCGCATCCTCACTACGGCTGACCAGCAGTTGCAGGGTGTATCGGCCCGCGGGCTGGGCG
>JAIVHA010000180.1 GCA_020201295.1 Lysobacteraceae bacterium
CTCATGGCAGCAAGCCTGTTCAGCATCCAGGTGTCGGCAGCAACCATGTCCTATTACATGGATCAATCCGATACGCTCGCAGATGATCTGAACTATCTGAAGGTGACCCTGGCCGACAGCACCACTACGGCAGACGCACTGGATATTACCGTCGAGACGCTCGAGGCACTGAACAATTTTCCCGGGGTAAACTTCGGCATCCAGGAGTTTGCGTTCAATGCTAATCCTGCTGTCCTGGTATCCGAGAACGGGAACGGGTTCGATATCGCAACCCAGACCATGAGCCTGACCAACCTTGCCAATGGATGGGCACTGGACATGAACACAAATATGAGTGAATTCGGCAAGTTTGATATACGACTTTCCGGTACCGGCAGCACGCGCATGGACCCGCTCACCTTCACCCTGAGTGGCGTGAGCCATGACACGGTCGATGCATACTTCGCGGCGCACGTTAATGGTTTCTCGATAGACGGAGAAGCCAGTGCCTTCTTCGCTGGCGGCACCCTCGTGAACGGCGGCGAACCAGGTGGCGGCCCCATTTCCGCGGTTCCGGTGCCGGCAGCCGCATGGCTGCTCGGGAGCGGTTTGATCGGCATGGTGGGGATGGCACGACGCAGAACCACCGTCGCATCCTGATCGCGAAGTCTTCCGCTCCAAATCGCGTAGAGCGCCGGCACCTCCTCATTACATGAGGAGGTGCTTTATTGTGCGTGCCTCAAACGGTACAGGCTAGGGAACCTCTGATGTATTCGTCATTGCGAGCGAAGCGTGGCAATCTCGTACCGTAGAATCAATCGGTTGGAGATTGCCGCGTCGCTACGCTCCTCGCAATGACGAATACATCAGAGGTTCCCCAGATCGAACATTGCGTGCGGGAATCAACTCGCTACCGGGCGCGTCAGGATCATGAAGGCGTAGGGTTCCAATTCCAGGGCATGAGTAGCTACTATGGTACGTCCGGCCACCAGGTCCACCACGCTCTTGCGCAAGCCCAACAGGCGCAGGCGGCGGCCCTCCAGGGTCTGCACATGCTCGGAGAAGTTAGCGAGCACGAGCACGCTGTGATCTCCATTGGTACGAAAATAGCCGAACACATGATCGCTTCCGGTGGCAACGATCTCCGTATCACCCCGATCAAAGGCCAGGTTTTGCTGGCGGATGCGAATCAGGCGCAGCAGCCCCTGATAGATCCTGCCCGGCACCGTTTCCGCATCGCGACGCTGCTCGGCATGCTCCCAGTCGAAGGCCGCACGGTGCAGCCAGCGGGTATCGCCGATCTTGTCGACATCCTGCTCATAGGCATAGTCATTGAGTGTGCCGATCTCATCCCCAAGGTAGAGCAGAGGGATACCACCGATGGTGAGGATGACGCCATGCAACAGGTGGATGCGGCGGATGGCCAGCTCGATGGACGGTTCATCCCCATCCTCCAGCGCCTGTTCCAGGCCTGCCAGGGAGGCACAACTGCCAGAAATGCGCGCATCACCCGTAACCTTGTCTTCCTGGAAGGGCACACCGCGAGCAAAGCTGCCTGGAAAACCACCGGTATAGAATTCGGTGAGAAAGCGCCGGTGGGCAGCCGGCTCCAGACCCAGCTCGGTGACATCGTCATCGGAAAAGGCGAAACCGATATCATCATGGCAACGCACGTAATTCACCCAGGAACAGCCCGCGGGGATACTGAAGCGTTTTTCCATGGCGTGCCTGAGGATGCGCACCTTGCGAGTAGCCAGTGAATTCCACAACAAGGCCATGAGCTGCGGATTGTAGGACAGCTGACATTCATCCTCGCTGATGTATTTTCGCACCTCGTCCGGGTGCACGATGGCCTCGGACTTGAACAGCATGGCTGGGGCAGCGATGCGCACCAGCGCATTGAAGGCTTGCAGCACCACATGGGCCTCGGGCAGGTTCTGACTGCTGGTTCCCAGGCGCTTCCAGACAAAGGCCACCGCATCCATACGCAGGATTTCCACTCCCTGGTTGGCGAGGAACAGCATCTCCTCCAGCATGCGGTTGAACACTGCCGGGTTCTCGTAGTTCAAGTCCCACTGATAATTGTGGAAGCTGGTCCACACCCATTTTTTCAGCCGGTTTCGATAGGTGAAGGAGCCGGGATGCTCATCGGGAAACACCGGCACCAGGGTGCGCTCGTAGGCATCGGGTTCGGTTCTATCCGGATACATGCGGTAATAGGACTGGTACTCCGCATCACCCGCCAAGGCCTGCCGTGCCCAGTCGTGCTCATCGGAGGTATGGTTGAATACAAAATCCATGCACAGTGACAAACCGTGATGGCGCAACTCAGAAGCCAACTCCGCCAGGTCTTCCATGGTACCGAGCCGCGGGTTCAACTCACGGTAACTGGACACGGCATAGCCACCGTCATTGTCACCCGCGGGAACCTTGTAGAGGGGCATGAGGTGCAGGTAGTTGACCCCCAGTTCCAGCAGATAGGGAATACGTTCGCGCAGGCCCCGAAGGTCTTCCGCGAAGCGATTCGCGTAACACATGGCACCAAGCATGCGCTGCGACTGGTGCCAATGGGGATCGGTCTCGCGCAGGGCATCCAGGGCCTTCAATTCCGCAGGCCGCTCGTGCCAGGCCTCCGTGGCCGATGTCAGGATACTGTCCAGATGATAGAAAAAATCGTACTGGCGGCCATATAACTGATACAGGCAGGTAAACAGCCGCGGGAAATGCTCGCGCAGGCGCTGCAGGTAACCCTGCCAGGCATCGGCCTCCACCTGCGCGGCAAAGCGCGCCTCCAGGCGCGGCAGCAGCCGCTGCAGGGAAGCAGCAGCCTGTTTTCGGTACCAGTCGATTTCATTCATACAATAGGGGCGATTCAGAGCGCCTCGACAGAGTAACGCATCCAGAGATGATGTTCACCGCCGGGGGTGATTTTCACCACATCATCCGCGGCATTGGCACACTCCACGCACAGCATGTGCAGGTAACCATCCGGTCCCAGGTCACCCATTTTCTCCGCCTTCTCGATCCAGGGATTCCACACGACGGTGGAATGACTGCCGCGCTTATGGATGCGGATGCGGCGCCCCAGACCCGGGTCGTGGATCAGGCAGTCGGCGCCATGATCCAGGTAGATGCGATCGGTTTCACCCGTGAAAGCAATCACCCCCTCCTGTCGTTTTCGCTCACCGCCATCCACCTTGTCGATATAGTCCAGATCGTTCAAGCCCAGCACACTTGCCTGGCGGATATCGCTGATCTGGAAATAGGTGTGCAGGGCCTCGCCAATGCTGACGGGCGTCGATCCATTGTTGCGGGTCACGAGGTCAAGTTCCAGGGCCGTACCCACACGGATATAGAGCTCAACATCACTGGCATGGGGCCATTGGGTCCGTGTCGCTTCGTTTTGCAGCAGCCGCAGGCCGATGCTGGTACTGCCATCCTGATTGGCATTGGTCTCGAACACCTCCCAGGGCACGGTGCGTGCAAATCCGTGGGCGGGAAATCCACTCTCCTGCTCATGGGGGCCGAACCAGGGCCAGCACACGGGCACGCCGCCGCGCACGGACTTGCCCTCGGCAAACTTCGCCTCGGGCGACAGCCAGATCACCGGATCTTCGCCGATCGGCGACCACTGCAACAGGTGCGCGCCCTGCAGGGCAATCATGGCGCTCGCCTGCTCGTTGAGAACTTCCACCACCGGCAGTCCACCCGGACCAATCTTGAAGACAAGGATGCCGGCCAGGCCGAAACGCTTATTGAGGGTGTCCAGATTGTATGGATTCATATGCTCTCCTTGGTAAGGCTAGAATTGGCTGGTACGTAACATGACCAGGGTGCAGCCATGCAGATATTCGATCTGGTGCGCAGCCAGCGCATCTTCCAGCTCCGCCGACTCGCTGCCCGGATTGAAGATCACCCGAGCCGGATTCAATTTCACGATATCCTGGATCATCGCCTGGCTGCGCGCCGCGCCCACATACAAGGTCAGCGTATGTACCGGTTCGTGGATCATGCGCAGGCTGGATGTGACAGCCAGGCCCTCGATCCGTTCGAGCTTCGGGTGCACCGGGATCACCTGGTAGCCCAGCTCCGTCAGCAGGCGCTGGGCCTGGTTGGCATAGCGCGCCGGCTTGTTGCTGGCGCCCAGTACGACCACACGATGCTCGGCCGGAGTAGCGGGAAAATCATGCTTGAAGAGCGCGGTATGCATCAGGGCAGGGTCATGACACGGATGCGATCGGTGCGTCCCGTCTGCTGACCGGAACCGGAAGTGGCGATGATCACATCACCGGAACGCGCATAGCCCAGCTCCTTGGCGCGCTTGATGCCAAATTCGATCTTGTCGGCATCCACGGGCTCGCCGGGATAGAGCATGGGCAGCACGCCCCAGTTCAGGCACAGGCGCCGTGCCACGCAGGGCGAGGCGGTAATGGCCAAGATGGGACAGTCGGGCCGATGCTTGGAGACCAGTCGCGAGGTCAGCCCCGATTCCGTGAGACTGAAGATAGCGACGGCCTTCAGCTGGGCGGCCATGGCCACGGCCGCCTGTCCCACCGCCTCGGTCACCACATCGGAAGGACTGGGCTGCATCTTCTGCAGGTAGCCATACTCCTGCAAGTGGGTCTCGGCGCGTTCTGCCAGCACCGCCATGGTGTGCACCGCTTCCACCGGGTACTTGCCCACCGCCGTCTCGCCTGACAACATGATCGCCGAGGTGCCGTCGAGAATGGCATTGGCCACGTCGCTGGCCTCGGCGCGGGTAGGCTTGGGGTTCCATTCCATGGAGGCCAGCATCTGGGTGGCGGTGATGACCGGTTTTCCCTTCATCACCGTCATGCGGATCATTTTCTTCTGGGTGCCCGGCACGTCGGCCAGCGGCAGTTCCACGCCCAGGTCACCGCGCGCCACCATCAGGCCATCGGCGGCCTCGATGATCGCCTCCAGGTTGGCGACGCCAGCCTTGTTCTCGATCTTGGCGATAATGGGGATATTGATATTGTGTTCCGCGAGGATGGCGCGCATGCCTTCGATATCCGCGGCGTTCTGTACGAAAGAGGCGGCAATGTAGTCCACGTCATGCTCGCATGCGAAACGCATTTCCCGCACCACGTCTTCGCGGCTCTCGGGATCCACGACGCTCAGGGACAGCTCCGTGTCGGGCAGGTTGACGCTCTTGCTGTTCCCCAGACGGCCGCCATGGATCACGCGACAGTGGATGGCGTCCTCCTCGACGGCCTCCACCTTCATCTCGATGGCACCGTCATCGATGAGTATGGGAGTACCGGGTTTGACTTCCTGCGCCAGCTTCAGGTAGGACACCGAGACGCCGTTGGCATCGCCCAGGTGCGGCTTCACATACAGGGTGAAGTGATTTCCCGGCTCCAGCAGCACCGACGGTTCGACCAGCCGGCCCGTGCGGATCTCGATACCGCGGGTATCGATCATGATGGCAAGCGGGAGATCCAGCGCCTCCGCCGCGGCGCGCAGATGGCGCACCCGTTCCCCTTGTTCCTCGAAGCTGCCGTGAGAGAGATTGATACGGGCCACATTCATGCCTGCCAGCAGCATGGCCTCAAGCAGGTCCGGTGTATCACAGGCGGGGCCGATGGTGGCGACGATCTTGGTCTTGCGTATGGTACCTGATTGCATGATATTCCTGTTCTGGGGCGGGGACACGCAGAATGCGATTCCCGGGAGCATGGGCCTCATTCTACCTCATTCCCGCACCGGCTACCTTCTGACGAACTGGAGCACGACAACCTGGTTACACTAGCCCACCAGGGTTTCCACCCGGCAGCCTCCCCCGGTACCGGCCAGTTCCCGGACCAGCCAGGGCAGGCAGGCCTCCATTTCCCCGCGCAGCCCCCAGGGCGGATTCACCACCAGCAGGCCGCTGGCGGTCATGCCATGACCACGCCGGTCCGAGGCGATGACAAGCTCATAGCGGTCGACACGCGGAATCCCGGTGGCGCGCAGGGCACGTTCCATCGATTCGACCCGCGCCCGCTCCACCACCGGGTACCAGAGGGCATACACCCCGGTGGCGAAGCGCTTGTGGGCCTGGTACAGGGTCTCGATCGCCTGGCGGTAATCGTTTTTCAGCTCGAATGGCGGGTCAACAAGCACCAGACCGCGCCGCTCCATGGGCGGCAGCAGGGCGATGCAGCCC
>JAIVHA010000035.1 GCA_020201295.1 Lysobacteraceae bacterium
TGCGCGCCGAACTGGTTACCCGGGGCTATCACTTCTTTTCCGAGGGCGACAGCGAAACCATTCTCAAGGCCTATGCCGAGTGGGGCGAGGACTGTGTCTCTCACCTGCACGGCATGTTTGCCTTCGCCATCTGGGACGTGAAACGCCAGCAACTGTTCCTGGCGCGCGACCGATTCGGCATCAAGCCCCTGTACTACAGCTTCGCGCGCGGTTGTTTCCGTTTCGCCTCCACCAGTCAGGCCATACTCGCCGCCGGTGGAGTGGATGCCCGTATCGATCCCATCGCCCTGCATCACCAGTTCACTCTGCATGGTGTAGTGCCTGCGCCACGCACCATCCTGCGCGGTATCCGCAAGCTGCCCCCGGGCCACACCCTCACCATCGAGGCCAATGGCCGCAAGCGCCTGAACCGCTATTGGCGGCTGGAGACCCGGCCCGTCGATCGTTTCCTGTCCGAATGGGATTGGGTGGAGGCCGTGCGCGAATCCCTGCTGCGCGCCGTACAGCGACGCATGACCGTGGCTGACGTTCCCGTGGGTGTGTTGCTGTCGGGTGGCCTCGATTCCAGCCTGCTGGTGGGCCTGCTGGCGGAGTCGGGCGTGGAGGACCTGCGTACCTTTTCCGTGGGGTTCGAGGATCATCCCGATGAGAAAGGCAGTGAGTTCGAATACTCCGACCAGGTGGTGGAGCGCTTCCGCACCCGGCATCACAAATTCCATGTGCAAAACTCGGAGGTGCTGAAGCGCCTGCCCGAGGCCGTCGACAATATGGCCGAACCCATGTTCGGCCAGGATGCCGTGGCCTTCTACCTGTTGTCCGAGCAGGTGTCCCGACACGTCAAGGTCGTACAGAGCGGGCAGGGCGCCGACGAGGTATTCGGCGGGTACTTCTGGTATCCGCGTATGGACGCAAGGAACGGCAGCGACCTGGAACGGTTCGCGCCCGAGTATTTCGATCGCGACCATGACGAATGGCTGGCGATGGTCGGGGATGCCTACCAGGGCCCGGACTACACGGCGGCGCGGGTCGCCACCGGCCTGGGCGCCATGGGTGAGGGCGAGTTCCTCAACCGGGTGCTGGCCTTCGATGCCACCACCCTGATCGTCGACGACCCCGTCAAGCGTGTGGACAATATGACCATGGCCTGGGGCCTGGAGGCGCGGGTGCCCTTCCTGGACCACGAACTGGTGGAACTGGTGGCCTCCATGCCGCCCGAGTACAAGACCGGCTCCGGCGGCAAGCACATCCTCAAGCGCATTGCCCGCGGCCTGGTGCCCGATGGCGTCATCGATCGTCCCAAGGGCTATTTTCCGGTGCCGGCGCTGAAATTCGCGCGCGGGGAATTCCTGGATTTCATGCGGGAAGTGGTGAATTCAAAGGCTTGCCGCGAGCGCGGCCTGTACAATACCGGCTCATCCCGGTTCAGGTACACTGATTTCCAAGGAATCACTGATCAGGATCATGTCCGTCATTCCCGCGCAGGCGGGAATGACGGAAATCAGGGCTTTCTCAAGTTTCCCCCGGATGGGCCACCGGTTGGGCCGGGCACGAATCCCCAACCCATTCATATCGAGGTATTAACGGCTATGGACGTAATGGATCGAATCAAAGAGCAGGTGGAGAACAACCCCGTCATCATCTATATGAAGGGTACCCCGCAGATGCCTATGTGCGGATTTTCCAGCCGCACCACCGAGGCGCTGAAGGCTTGCAACGTGGAGTTCGCCCATGTGAACGTGCTGGCGGATCCGGAAATCTTCCAGAACCTGCCCCGCTTCGCCAACTGGCCGACCTTCCCTCAGGTCTATGTCAACGGCGAACTGATCGGCGGCTGCGACATCACCCTGGAACTGTTCCAGAAGGGAGAGCTGAAGCCCATGGTGGAAGCGGCCAGCGCCAAGGCCTGAGTCAGGCAAGGGCATGTCGCGAAAAAGCCGGGCTACGCCCGGCTTTTTCGTGCCACTCCCCGGTTCGCGGGCAAAGCCCGCTCCTACACTGGTTTCCCCGCTGATCCCATGCCTTGCCCCGGTAGGAGCGGGCTCTGCCCGCGAACATTGGTGGCACATCCGTTCGCGGCCAAGGCCGCTCCTACCGGCGGGTAATTGGTCCATCCTCCCTTCAGCTCCAGGCCTATCGTACCGGTTTCAGCTTCGCTTCAGCTTCCTCCCCCATCATGTCCCCCGTAGCGCAACAAACGGGAGGCATACCATGTCACAAGCGCAAGAAATCAAGGTCTGGGATCCCCTGGTCCGCATCTTCCACTGGACCCTGGTAGCCGCCTTTGCGGTCGCCTTTCTCACCGAGGGCGAGGACAGTACCATGTTCCTGCACAGCTGGGCGGGCTACACCATTCTTGGCCTGGTGCTGTTTCGCCTGGTGTGGGGCCTGATCGGTACCCGTTATGCCCGCTTCACGGACTTCGTGCGCTCGCCCACCACGGCACTGGCGTACGGCAAGGATTTGATGCTGGGGCGTGCACGACGCTACATCGGCCACAATCCGGCCGGTGGACTGATGATCGTGCTGTTGCTGGTCAGCCTCGTGATGACGGCTCTCATGGGCATGGCCCTGCTGGGCATCGAGGAGCAGGCCGGTCCGCTGGCGGGACTGATGGCCGGTGTCGGTCACGGGACCGGTGAAGTCATCGAAGAGGTCCACGAATTTTTCGCCAACGCAACCCTGTTCCTGGTGGTATTCCATGTGCTGGGCGTGCTGGTGGAAAGTCTGCTGCATCGGGAAAACCTGGTGCGGTCCATGTTCAACGGCCGCAAGTCCGTTTGATAACTGTTGGAGAGGTATGATCATGAAGACTAGAATGCAAATGGGTACGACGCTGTTGGCTGCCGCACTGGGGGCATCCTTGCTGGCCGCGACCAGCGTCGGAATCGCCAGTGATGACGACAAGGGCAAGCAGAAACACGAGCAGGCGCGTGCCCTGCTGGAAGCCGGCGAGATCCGTTCCCTGGAGCAGGTGCTGCAGCGCGTACGGGAGGAAGGCCACGGCCATGTGCTGGAGGCTGAACTGGAACGCGAGGATGGCCGTTATGTCTACGAGGTCGAAGTACTCGATGAACAGGGCAAGGTCAGGAAATACGAATACGATGCCCGCAGTGGCGAGGCCATCAACCGAGACCGCTGAGGTATTCGCGCCAGCACGAAGGAGCAGGCATGCGCATTCTGTTGGTGGAGGATGATGAACTGATCGGCACAACCCTGCGCGCTGACCTGGAGCGCGCGGGGTTTGCCGTTGACTGGGCCCGGGATGGCGTGGAAGGCGAATACCTGGGCCGGGAGGAACCTTGCGATGCCGTGGTGCTGGACCTGGGCCTGCCGGGCCGGTCCGGGCTCGAGGTCCTGCGTCACTGGCGCGCCGAGGATAACCGGGTGCCAGTGCTGATTCTCACGGCGCGTGATGGTTGGCAGGAAAAAGTGGATGGTTTCAAGGCCGGCGCCGACGACTATCTCGGCAAGCCTTTTCATGTACAGGAGCTGGTCGCCCGCCTGATCGCCCTGATCCGCCGCGCCAGTGGCGGCAACGTGGGCAGCCTGGAGGCCGCGGGCCTCAAGCTCGACGAGGATACCCAGACGGTCCGCCTCGGCGATGGTCGCGAATTACAGCTGACCGGTACTGAATTCCGCTTGTTGCGCTATTTCATGCTGCATCCCGGCAAGGTGCTGTCCAAGAGCCGCTTGACGGAACATGTCTATGACAACGACTCGGACAAGGACAGTAACGTGATCGAGGTCTATGTGCGCCGCCTGCGCCAGAAACTGGGCGAGGACCTGATCCAGACCCGTCGCGGCCAGGGCTATGTATTCGGCGGGGAGGCGTCTTGAAGTCGATCCAGACGCGGCTGAACCTGGGCCTGGGCCTGTACCTGGTCATTACCTTTCTGGTGATTGGCCTGGCCGGCAGCCATGGCATGCGCCTGCTGGTGGAGCAATGGCTGATCACCCGGCTGGAGCACGATGCCGAGACCCTGCTGATCTCCCTCAGTGTCGATGCGCAGGGCCAGGTGGCACTGAATCCCGTGTTCCAGGATCCCATCTATCATCGACCCTATTCCGGGCATTACTACCTGGTGGAGGGAGGAGGGGCGCAGTTCCGTTCCCGCTCCCTGTGGGATGCCGAGATCGAGGCGCCGCCGCTCACGCCCGGCCAGGTGGAGACTCTGCGCATGACGGGGCCACAGCAGCAGTTGCTACTGGTGCGCGTGGCCGGCTATGAAAAATCCGGCATGGTTTTTTCCATCACCGTGGCCGAGGATCTCTCACCCTTGCGCGATTCGGTTCGTCGCTATCAGGGATTCTTCCTGCTGTTCAGCGCCCTGGCGCTCATCTCCCTGTTGCTGTTGCAGCGCCATATGCTGCGCCTGGGCCTGCAACCCCTGCAGGACGTGGGCAAGCAGCTACGGGATCTTGAGCGCGGCCAGCGCCAGGCCTTGAGCGAGGACGTGCCGGAGGAGATCCAGCCCCTGGTGCACCAGGTCAACCAGCTGTTGCGGCACCTGCAGCAACGGGTGGAACGTTCCCGCAATGGCCTGGGCAACCTGGCCCATGCGCTCAAGACCCCGCTGTCCGTCATCCGCCAGCTCACCGAGCGCAGCCCCCTCGACCAGTACCCGGAACTGCGCCAGCAGTTACGCGACCAGGTGGAGGCCCTGCATCGTCGGGTTGAGGCGGAACTGCGTCGGGCGCGTTTGGCCGGTGGCGCCTATCGGGGCGAAGCGGTCGAGCTCAGCGAGGAATTGCCGGCACTGGTGGAGGTGCTGCGCATGGCCCATCGCGATCGAAACCTGGAGATCGAGGCGAATATCGCACCGCAGATGCGTTATTTCGGCGACCGGGAGGACCTGCTGGAAGTGGTGGGCAACCTGCTGGACAACGCCTGCAAGTGGGCGCGCGGCCGGGTTCGGCTGCAGGTGTGGCACAAGGGTGGCCTGGAGATACGCGTGGAAGACGATGGCCCCGGCCGCAACCCGGAAGAACGCGAACAGTTGCTACATCGCGGCGTACGCATCGATGAGCAGGGCGTGCCGGGCCATGGCCTGGGGCTGGCCATCGTGTGCGAGATCGTGGATGCCCTGGGCGGTGAGCTGCACCTCGGGCGCTCCGAGGCCCTGGGCGGTTTCCAGGTAGACGTGCGCCTCCCCCTGTAGGAGCGGGCTCTGCCCGCGAACCGGGGGTGGCACGCAGGTTCGCGGCCAAGGCCGCTCCTACAGGAGCAATGGGGTCGTCCGCACCTCTTGTAGGAGCGGGCTCTGCCCGCGAACCGGGGGTGGCACACAGCTACGCGGCCCGGGCCGCTACCGCGTTAGTGCGTTTCCAGCTTGCGCAGTTCGGCGAGAATATTGTTCACCAGGGTCTGTCCCTGGTCCGACAGGCCTTCGCACAGAACGTTCGGATCACGCTCGCCCAGTACCAGTGGCCGCACCAGGGCAGCGAGGCGCGCCATGTCACCGCCGGCCTTCATCATCTGGCTGGCCATGGTGCCCAGCAGTTGCAGGGCGTCGGTATCACCGGTGCGGGCGGCATGCAGGATGGCGGCCAGGCCCGGTGCCGCCATGGCGCCATCGATGGGTGCATCGAGCTGGGGCAGGGTGGCGGGGTTCTGGATACCGTTGAGGATGGAGCTGACGATGACCTGGTCTTCCTCGTCCAGGCCGCGCAACAGGCCGGCATCACGGCTACCCTTGAGGATCTTGCGGATGGTGGTCACCAGTGCGGCCCAGCCGTTCTCCTGGGCCTCCTTGAGCAGCTGATCCAGGTCGGGCACGGCGGAAGGATTCTGGGTGGCGATGGCCACGCGGTGTATCAGCCCGGCATGGGCCTGGCGTACCTGTTCTTCTTTTTCGAGCAGCTTGGTCATGGGCAATCGACCCCCGGGTTCTACTGAGCAGTGGTCAGAGTGTAGTGGAACCGGGCCGCCAGGGAAAATGGGCGTCGGGCATGAGACATGCTCCATACGCATGTAGGTCAGGCTGAAGCCCGACCTACATCACTCCATTGTCCGCTTCCGGCTCCACGCACTCCGGGAACTGGAACCCTCCCAGGGCCTGCCAGCGATTGACGATGGCGCAAAACAGCTCGGCGGTCTGCTGGGCGTCATAGACGGCGGAGTGGGCCTGTTCCTCGTTCCACTGCAGGCCGGCCGCCTGCACGGCACGCGCCAGCACCGTCTGCCCGTAGGCCAGCCCGCCCAGGGTGGCGGTGTCGAAGGTGCTGAACTGGTGAAAGGGATTGCGTTTCACCTTGACGCGGTTGGCGGCGGCATTCACGAAACCGAGGTCGAAACTGGGATTGTGGCCCACCAGGATGGCGCGGGTGCAGCCCTGGGCCTTTACCGCCTGGCGAATGGGATGGAAGACGTGCTGCAGGGCATCGGCCTCCGACTTGGCCATACGGAAGGGGTTATAGGGATCGATGCCGGTAAAAGCCAGTGCCTTGGGATCCAGGTTGGCGCCGGGGAAGGGCTCTACGTGGCAATGAAAGGTCTCGTGGGGCCGCATGTAACCGGCGCTGTCGATCTCCAGGGTGATGGCGGCGATCTCCAGCAGGGCATCCTTCTTGGCATTGAAGCCGCCGGTTTCCACATCCACGACCACGGGGAGGAAGCCCCGGAAACGGCGTGCCATCGGGGGCTGGGTGGGTTGTTGAGTCATGGCGCAAGCATACCGGATCGACACCAGCGGCGCGATGTTCGCATCGCCCGGGGACCGGGATCGGTCTGCCTGGAAGCTTGCCTTCACGCACCTGTAGGAGCGGGCTCTGCCCGCGAATATGCATGGCAGTCCAGGTTCGCGGGCAGAGCCCGCTCCTACAGGGGGGGCAGCGCGTACCCCGACGCAGCAGGCGCCTGGCTGGACGGCGGTAACGGTGGTCAGGCGGTGTACAGGCGCCAGTGCAGGGTCCGGCCGGCGTACAGGGGCACCAGGGTTTCGTCGCCCAGGGGATAGGACTCCGGCACCTGCCAGTCCTCGCGGCGCAGGGTGATGCGCGTTTCGTTGCGCGGCAGGCCGTAGAAATCAGGACCGAAGTGGCTGGCGAAGCCTTCCAGCCGGTCCAGGGCGCCGGCGGCCTCGAAGGCCTCCGCGTAGAGCTCGATGGCGGCGTGGGCGCTGTACATGCCGGCACAGCCGCAGGCCGATTCCTTGGCGTGCTTCGGGTGCGGCGCACTGTCGGTGCCGAGGAAGAATTTCGGGCTACCGCTGATGGCCGCCGCCACCAGCGCCTCGCGGTGGCGCTCGCGCTTGAGCACCGGCAGGCAGTAATGATGGGGACGCAGGCCGCCGCTGAACATGGCGTTGCG
>JAIVHA010000036.1 GCA_020201295.1 Lysobacteraceae bacterium
CCGCCTGTGCGTCGAGCCACTCCTCCAACAACCGTGCCTGCCCGTTAGTCGCGCCTATAACGGGCAGGCACGGTTGTTGGAGGAGTGGCTCGACGCACAGGCGGTTTCAGTACGGCAAAGATAGCAGGTTGTGGCGTCGTTACGCGCTCAGCACACGACCCGGCAGGCAGGTTGACCGGGTGCTTACCACCAAGGTTCGAGTACTACGAAGGAGAACTGCTGGCATGTTGTTGAGGAACATGAAACGAAGTCTGTCGGTGGTAGCGGCAGCGGCCCTTCTGCTGGGGGCAAGTGGCGCGCGCGCCGACTGGGGGCTTAACCTGCCGGTGGGGGTGACCCCGATCAGCCAGACGGCCTATAGCCTGCACATGCTGATCCTGTGGATCTGTGTGGCCATTGGTGTGGTGGTGTTCGGGGCGATGTTCATCTCCATCCTCCGACACCGCAAATCCAAGGGCGCGGTTCCCGCCCAGTTCCATGAAAGCACCACGGTCGAGATCCTCTGGACCATCATTCCTTTTCTGATCCTGGTCAGTATGGCCGTTCCGGCCACCAAGGCCCTCATCGCCATGGAAGACACCAGCGACTCGGATATCAGTATCAAGGTCACTGCCTACCAGTGGAAATGGCAGTATGAGTATCTGGACGAGGGCATCGGCTTCTTCAGCAACCTGTCCACGCCGAACGATCAGATCTACGGTAATGCGGAGAAGGGCCCCCACTACCTGCTCGAGGTGGACAACAAGATGGTGGTGCCGGTAGGCAAGAAGGTGCGCCTGCTGCTCACCGCCAGTGATGTTATCCACGCCTGGTGGGTCCCGGAACTGGGCATGAAGAAGGACGCCATTCCCGGCTTCATAAACGAGATGTGGATCCGGGCCGATCAGCCCGGTGTATACCGTGGCCAGTGTGCCGAACTGTGCGGCCGCGATCATGGCTTCATGCCCATCGTGGTGGAAGCCCTGTCCGAAGCGGATTACAGCCAGTGGGTAGCCGACCAGCAGGCGGCCAGCGCGGCCGCGGCCGCGGACGACGACCGGGAAATGGACATGGGCGAACTGATGACGCGCGGTGAAAAGGTGTATGGCACTCACTGTGCCGCCTGTCATCAGGCCAACGGTGCCGGCCTGCCGGGCGCCTTCCCGGGGCTGGTGGGTTCACCCCTGATCAAGGGGCCGGTTGCAGGCCATGTGGACATCGTGATGAATGGCAGGTCCGGCACCGCCATGGCCGCCTTCGGCGGGCAACTCAGCGACGCCGACCTGGCCGCGGTCATCACTTATGAGCGCAACGCCTGGGGCAACGATACCGGTGATTTGCTGCAACCTTCTGATATCAAGGCCGCCCGCTAAGGGTCGTGGAGGAGTACGTAATGAGCACTGCAACTACACACGACACGCATCACGCCGAGCACCAGAGCGGGCTGCTGCGCTGGGTCTTCACCACCAACCACAAGGACATCGGCACCCTCTACCTGCTGTTCTCCCTGCTGATGTTCTTCGTCGGCGGTGCCATGGCCATGGTCATCCGCGCCGAGCTGTTCCAGCCCGGCATGCAGGTGGTCGACCCGATGTTCTTCAACCAGATGACCACTATGCATGCGCTGATCATGATCTTCGGCGCCGTCATGCCGGCCTTCGTGGGGCTTGCCAACTGGCTCATCCCCATGATGATCGGTGCGCCCGACATGGCCCTGCCGCGCATGAACAACTGGTCCTTCTGGATCCTGCCCTTCGCCTTCGCCATGCTGCTGTCCACCCTGTTCATGGCGGGCGGTGCCCCGGCCGGCGGCTGGACCATGTATCCGCCGCTGGTGCTGCAGACCGGTGACGCCTTCCCGTTCCTGATCTTCTCCGTCCACCTGATGGGCATCTCCTCCATCATGGGCGCCATCAACGTGGTGGTCACCATCGTCAACATGCGCGCACCGGGCATGACACTGATGAAGATGCCGCTGTTCGTGTGGACCTGGCTGATCACCGCCTACCTGCTGATCGCGGTCATGCCGGTGCTGGCCGGCGCGGTCACCATGCTGCTGACGGACAAGTTCTTCGATACCTCGTTCTTCAACGCGGCCGGCGGCGGCGACCCGGTGATGTTCCAGCACATCTTCTGGTTCTTCGGGCATCCCGAGGTGTACATCCTGATCCTGCCGGCCTTCGGGATCGTATCGCAGATCATCCCGACCTTCGCGCGCAAGCCCCTGTTCGGCTACAGCTCGATGGTGTACGCGACGGCCTCCATCGCCTTCCTGTCCTTCATCGTGTGGGCGCACCACATGTTCACCGTGGGCATGCCGCTTACCGGTGAGCTGTTCTTCATGTACGCCACCATGCTGATCGCGGTACCCACGGGGGTGAAGGTGTTCAACTGGGTGTCTACCATGTGGCGCGGGTCTATGACCTTTGAAACCCCCATGCTGTTCGCACTGGGCTTCGTGGTCATGTTTACCATCGGTGGCTTCTCCGGCCTGATGCTCGCCATCGCCCCGGTGGACTTCCAGTACCATGACACCTATTTCGTGGTGGCGCACTTCCACTACGTGCTGGTGACGGGTGCCATCTTCGCCATCATGGCGGCGGCCTACTACTGGCTGCCCAAGTGGACCGGCCACATGTACAACGAAACCCTGGGCAAGTGGCACTTCTGGCTGTCCACCCTCTTCGTGAACGTATTGTTCTTCCCGCAACATTTCCTGGGCTTGGCCGGTATGCCGCGGCGCATCCCGGATTACTCGGTGCAGTTCGCGGAGTTCAACATGATCTCCAGCCTCGGAGGTTTTGCCTACGGACTGACCCAGCTGTTGTTCGTGTACATCGTGTTCCAGACCATCCGCGGTGGGGCAAAGGCCACAGATCAGGTGTGGGAAGGCGCGAAGGGCCTGGAGTGGACGCTGCCTTCGCCGCCGCCCTACCACAGCTTTGAAACTGCTCCGCAGATCAAGTAGTGACTGATGTATGCGCCTGCCCACGGGCAGGCGCAGGGAGTTCCGGACGTATGGACAAGGACAAGCGTGAACGCCGCATCAGGCTCTGGGCGCTGGGAATCGGTGCCGTGGCGGTGGGGATCTATCTCACCTTCCTGTTCATGAACATGCGGGGCTGAGTGATATGGATTCCGGGGTCCAGGCGGCGAATCGGCGGGTGCTCGGCAAGTTGCTCTGGGTGGTGGCCGGCATGTTCGGGTTCGTATTTGCCCTGGTGCCGCTCTACGACATCTTTTGCCAGGTGACGGGCCTGGGGGGCAAAACCTCCGCGACCGCGGCCGTGATTGCTGATGTGCAGGTGGACGAGGATCGCCTGGTGACGGTGGAGTTCGTCGCCAACCTTAACCAGGACTTGCCCTGGAAGTTCCGTCCCGAGGTGGTCGAGATGCAGGTGCACCCCGGCAAGACCTACAAGACCAGTTATTACGCGGAAAATCTCGCCGACCACGTCATCACCGGGCATGCCGTGCCCAGTGTGGCGCCGGGGAACGCGGCGCGGCACTTCAAGAAGACCGAATGTTTCTGCTTTACCGAGCAGCGCTTCGAGTCCGGCGAGAGCCGGGACATGCCGGTGTACTTCATGCTCGACCCGAAGTTGCCGGCGCATGTGCAGAGAGTGACGCTCTCGTACACCTTTTTTGATAAGGATGGCGCATAAGAGCCGGCGCCGTGGATAACAACAGCTTCTGTGAATTGGCAAAAATGAGGAACAAGGCATGAGTGCAACGCATGGCGGTTATTATGTGCCCCACGGTAGTCACTGGCCCATCCTGGGCTCCATCGGCCTGACGACCCTGCTGGTGGGATTTGCGTCCCTCCTCAACGGGGCGTCCGGAGCCACGATGCTCATGGGCATCGGTGTGCTGATCACCCTGGTCATGCTGTTCGGCTGGTTCGGCACCGTGGTGAACGAAAGCCTGAAGGGCATGTACAACGATCAGGTGGACCGCTCCTTCCGCTGGGGCATGAGCTGGTTCATCTTCTCCGAGGTCATGTTCTTTGCCGCCTTCTTCGGCGCCCTGTTCTACGCGCGCATCTACTCGGTGCCCTGGCTGGCTGGGGAAGATGTGTCCACCAATCAGCACCTGTGGCCCAATTTCGACGCCGATTCAGCCGCCTGGCCCACCAATGGTCCGGCAGCGCTGGGCGGTGAGTTCAGCGTTCTGGATCCCTGGAAGCTCCCGGCCCTGAACACCCTGTTGCTGCTGTCCAGTGGCGTGACCATCACCCTGGCGCACTGGGCCCTCAAGAAAGGCAATCGTGGCGCCCTGGTGGGCTGGATGGTGGCCACGGTGGCCCTGGGCCTGACCTTCCTTGGTTTCCAGGTTTACGAATACATCGAAGCCTATGGCGAGCACCACAACCTTACCCTCGGCTCGGGCATCTATGGCTCCACCTTCTTCATGCTCACCGGCTTCCACGGCTTCCATGTCACCTTGGGTGCCATCATGCTGGCGGTGATCACGATCCGCTGCGCGAAGGGTCATTTCAGCCATGACAACCACTTCGCCTTCGAGGCGGTGGCCTGGTACTGGCACTTCGTGGACGTGGTGTGGCTGGGGCTGTTTATTTTCGTGTATTTGGTGTAGCTGGCCTTGATGTAACCGTCATTGCGAGCGCAGCGAAGCAATCTCGTAATGATACTGCCAGTAGTTCGGAGATTGCTTCGCTGCGCTCGCAATGACGGTGGGGCAGAGGCCTGCTTCAGCGAATGTTGGGGTTGACCCCGTGGGGTTCGATGACTCCGGTGAAGATACCCAGCATGAGCATGCCGAAGAGGAATACCGAAAGCAGGATGCGGATGGTCAGGGCGCGGGCGGTACGGTCGGTGCTGTCGCGGTCACGCACCAGGTAGAACAGACCGCTGCCGAGGCTTCCGACGATGCCCAGCAGCATCAGGATGACAAACAGTTTGGGAAGCAGTTCCATGGAATCGTCACTCATGCCGTTGTTGCCGGCAGTATACGCCAGGGTTCCGGCGCGATGCGACCGACGGAGCAGGGGTGCCTGTGCGACTGGGAAGTGTTGAATTTCGGCCACCGGCGCTGTTTATCACCCTGCTGACGCTGTTGTTGCTGAGTTTGCTGACGGGGCTGGGTTTCTGGCAACTGGACCGGGCGGCGCAAAAGCGGGCGTTGCTGGAGCAGTACCAGGGTCAGGAGAAGGAGGCTCTCATCCAGGTGCGACCGGACCTGGCTGCGGCGGACGATCTGGAATACCGGCCCGCGACGGTTGCGGGCCGCTACGACGCCGGGCACCAGTTCCTGCTCGACAATCGCACCCATGAGGGCATGGCCGGCTACGAAGTGCTCACGCCCATGCGTATCGAGGGCAGCGAGCAGGGTATCCTGGTCAACCGCGGTTGGGTACCCCGGGGCCCCAGCCGGTCGGTGTTGCCGGACGTGCCGACGCCCGCCACTCCGGTACGGCTGGAGGGCATGCTGAAGCAGCCGACGCGTACCATCACCCTCGGCGAGGGCGAGGATCGCGAGCCGGGTTGGCCCAAGGTGCTGCAACGGGTGCGCCTGGATCTGCAGGCCGAGCAGTTGGGTTACCCCTTGCTGCCCCTGCTGCTCCTGCTGGGGCCGGACCAGGAGCACGGATTCGTGCGCGAATGGGAGCCGGTGAAGGGCTTTGGGCCGGAACAGAATATGGGGTACGCTGTGCAATGGTTTGGACTGGCGGCGGCCTTGTTGGTGATTTACATCGTGGTCAATTGCAGGCGAAGCGGCAATCAATGAATAGTGGTGAGGCGATCATGACGGCGGGTGTGGCCAATCGGGCGAAGTCGAGGCTGACGCTGCTGCTGGTATTCGGGATTTTCGCCCTGCCGGTGGTGATCGCCTGGCTGGCCTTCTTCGTGTTCCCGGACTGGCGCCCGGACGGCACCACCAACCACGGTGAGCTGGTCCAGCCGCCCCGCGACCTGCATTTCGCGTCCCTGGCGACGGTGGAAGGTGGGCCGCTGGAGGAGGCATTCCTGCAGGGCAAGTGGACCTATGTGCTTTGGTCCGGCCCCGAATGCGCAAGTCCCTGCCTGGAACAGCTGGTACACATGCACCAGGTGCGCCTGGCCCAAGGCAAGAACATCGATCGGGTACAGCGCCTTTTATTGGTG
>JAIVHA010000130.1 GCA_020201295.1 Lysobacteraceae bacterium
GTGGTCATCACCCCCGACATGCGTTCCGCCGAGGCCTTGCAGGAACAGGTCCGCTTTTTCGCCCCCGACGAAAGCCTGCCGGTGTTCTGCTTCCCCGACTGGGAAACATTGCCCTACGACAGTTTCTCGCCCCACCAGGACATCATTTCCGAACGCCTGACGGCCCTGCACCAATTACCCGGGCTCGCCCGGGGGGTCGTGCTCATCCCCGTCGCCACCCTGTTGCAGCGGCTGGCGCCGCGCGCCTACCTGGACCAGCACAGCCTGTTGCTGGACAAGGGCAAGCGCCTCGATGTGCAGGCCCTGCGCCTGCGCCTGGAGCAGGCCGGCTATGCCTGTGTGTCCCAGGTGATGGAACACGGGGAATTCGCGGTTCGCGGCTCGCTGCTGGACCTGTTTCCCATGGGCAGCCCGGTTCCCTTCCGCATCGACCTGTTCGATGACGAGGTGGAATCCATCCGCACCTTCGATGCCGAGACCCAGCGTTCCCTGGAACAAGTGGACGGGATCCGCATGCTGCCGGCCCGCGAGTTCCCCCTCGACGAGGCGGCCATCACCCGTTTCCGGTCCCAGTTCCGTATCCAGTTCGAGGGTGATCCCCAGGCCAGCCTGATCTACCGCGATGTCAGCCAGGGGCTGGCGCCGGCAGGCATCGAGTACTACCTACCGCTGTTCTTCGAGGCCACCGCCACCCTGTTCGACTACCTGCCCGCCAACGCCCTGATGGTGAGCCTGCCCGATGCGGAAGAAGCCGCGGAACGCTTCTGGACCCAGACCGAGGAACGCTTCGAATCCCGCCGTCATGACCGCGAGCGGCCCCTGTTACCGCCCGCGCGCCTGTTCCTCGATGTCGATGAACTGCGCCAGGCGGAAACCGCTCACGGCCGTATCCGCGTGCAGCGCTTCGAACAGCTGCAGACCGGCCCGCATTGTCATAACTTCCCCACCACGGCCCTGCCGGAACTGCGCATCAAGGCGCGCGCCGAGCACCCGGCGGAATCCCTGCAGCGTTTCCTGGAACAGTACCCGGGCCGGGTGCTGTTCAGCGCCGAATCCGCCGGTCGCCGTGAGACCCTGCGCGACCAGTTGCGCGACTTCGGCATCCGGGTCACGCCCGTGGACGACTGGCCGGCCTTCCTCGCCGGTGACGCCAACCTCGCCATTACCGTGGCGCCCCTGGAACAGGGCCTGCTGCTGGAAGCCCCGGCGCTGGCGATCGTGGCCGAACCGCAACTGTTCGGGGAACGGGCGGCGCAACGCCGCGCCCGCAAGCCGGTGGCGCGCGATGCCGATGTCATCATCCAGAATCTCACCGACCTGCACGTGGGTGCGCCGGTGGTGCACGAGGATCATGGGGTGGGCCGTTTCCTGGGCCTGCAGAAACTCACGGTCGGCACCAACGAGGCGGAATTCCTCACCCTGGAATACGCCGAGCAGGCCAAGCTCTATGTGCCGGTGGCCTCCCTGCACCTCATCAGCCGCTACACGGGCGCGGCACCGGAAAACGCGCCCCTGCACCGTCTCGGCAGCGAGCAGTGGGGCAAGGCGCGGCGCAAGGCGGCGGAACGAGTGCGTGACGTGGCGGCGGAACTGCTCGATATCTATGCGCGGCGCGCCGCCCGCCAGGGCCACCGCTTCCAGCTCCACACGGATGAATACGCCGCCTTCGCCGCCACCTTCCCCTTCGAGGAGACCCCGGACCAGCAGCGCGCCATCGAGGCGGTCATGGCGGACATGGCCGGCAGCCAGCCCATGGACCGGGTGGTATGCGGCGACGTGGGTTTCGGCAAGACCGAGGTGGCCATGCGCGCCGCCTTCATCGCCGCCCAGGACGGCAAGCAGGTGGCCCTGCTGGTGCCCACCACCCTGCTCGCCCAGCAGCATCACCAGAATTTCCTCGACCGTTTCGCCGACTGGCCGGTGCGCATCGAGGTGTTGTCGCGCTTCCGCGGCAAGAAGGACACCGATGCCGTCATCGAGGGCCTGAAAAAAGGCACCGTGGACATCGTCATCGGCACCCACAAATTGCTGCAGGACGCGGTGAAGTTCAAGAACCTCGGCCTGGTGATCATCGACGAGGAACACCGCTTCGGCGTGCGCCAGAAAGAGGTCATGAAGGCCCTGCGTGCCGAGGTGGACATGCTCACCCTGACCGCCACGCCGATCCCGCGCACCCTGAACATGTCGCTCTCCGGCCTGCGCGACCTGTCCATCATCGCCACCCCGCCGGTACAGCGCCTGGCGGTGAAGACCTTCGTGGGCGAATGGGACAATAACACCATCCGCGAGGCCTGCTTGCGCGAGATCAAGCGCGGCGGCCAGGTCTACTTCCTGCACAACGAGGTGGAGAACATCGACCAGATCGCCCGCGAGCTGGGCGAGCTGGTACCCGAGGCCCATATCGCCATCGGCCACGGCCAGATGCGTGAGCGCGACCTGGAACAGGTGATGCTGGACTTCTATCATCGCCGCTTCAACCTGCTGGTGTGCACCACCATCATCGAAAGCGGCATCGACGTACCCACCGCCAACACCATCATCATGAACCGCGCCGACAAGCTGGGCCTGGCGCAATTGCACCAGTTGCGCGGGCGCGTGGGCCGCTCCCATCACCGCGCCTACGCCTACCTGCTGGTGCCCGAACGCCGCGCCATGACCCCCGATGCCATCAAGCGCCTGGAGGCGGTGGAATCCCTGGAAGATCTGGGTGCCGGCTTCACCCTGGCCACCCACGACCTGGAGATCCGCGGCGCCGGCGAGCTGCTGGGCGATGAACAAAGCGGGCAGATCGCCGAGATCGGCTTCAGCCTCTACACCGAACTGCTGGAGCGCGCCGTGCAGGCCCTCAAGGCCGGCAAGCAGCCGGAGCTGGACAAACCGCTGGAACACGGCCCGGAGGTGGACCTGCAAGTGCCGGCGCTCATCCCCGACGACTACCTGCCCGACGTGCACAGCCGGCTGGTGCTCTACAAGCGCATCGCCAGCGCTGTCGATGAGGCCGGGCTGCGTGAATTGCAGGTGGAAATGATCGACCGCTTTGGCCTGTTGCCCGCACCGGTCAAACAACTGTTCCTGGTCACCGAACTGAAACTGCGCGCGGCGCCCATGGGTATCCGCAAGATCGAGGTCGGGCCGCAGGGCGGCCGCCTGGTATTCGGCTCCGAACCCAATGTGGATCCCATGCAGATCGTGCGCCTGATCCAGACACGCCCCCAGCAGTACAAGCTGGATGGCAACGAGAAATTGCGCTTCCTGGGGGATTTCACCGACAATGAGACCCGTGTGCAGGCCGTGCGCGACCTGCTGGATACCCTGGACGCGCCCAAGGCCGCCTGACCGGAACCCGATACCGATGCGCAAACCAATGCTGCACTACCTGCTCTTGCTACTGACGCTGCTGGCCGGAGGGACGGCCCTGGGAGAGGAAGCCGGTCGCCAGTTCGATATCGAGGTGGTCATTTTTGCCCACATCAATGCCTATGATGGAGGCGAGGCCTGGCCACGGGATGAAGGTCACGGTTTTTCGCCAAGCGCTGCGGAGGCGCGATCCCTGGATGAGGTGATGGCGGTATTGCCCGAACCCCTCGAGCAGGATGCCGACTGGCAGGCCCTGCCGAACAGCGCGCGCAAACTGACGGCCGTGGCCGAAGCCCTGCGACGTAGCGGCAACTACCGTCCCCTGGCCCACCTGCACTGGCGCCAGGCGCTGATGGAGCCCGCCGTTGCGCAGTCCATCGATATCGCAGCGCTGAGCGGTGCTGCGGGAGACCGGGCCACACCCCGGGTGGAAGGCAGCCTGCGCCTGTCGGTGGCCCGCTACCTGCACCTGGAAACCGACCTGCGCCTGGTGGCGGACGATCGCTACCTGCTGCAGGACAGCCAGGCCGCAGTCTATAGTCTGCGCCAGAGCCGCCGCATGCGCAGCGGCGAACTGCACTACATCGATCACCCACGCCTGGGCGTGCTGGCGCTGATCACACCCTACACGCCCACGGACTAGTTCCCGCACATGCCCGGAATGGCCTGCTCCAGCAGGGTGCGCACCTTGAGCATGCCGTTTTTCAGGTTGGCATCGATACTTTCCAGGCTGATGGGGCCCGCGCCACGGCCGGCCGCCCAGTTGGCCACCACCGAGCAGGCGCAGTAGCAAAGCCCCAACTCCCGCGCCAGGGCCGCTTCCGGCATGCCGGTCATGCCCACCAGGTCGCAACCGTCCCGCTCCAGACGATTGATCTCGGCAGCGGTCTCCAGGCGCGGGCCCTGGGTGGCCCCGTAGGTTCCGTCCTCCACCGCGCCCAGTTCCAGGTCACGGGCCACCTGGATGAGATGGCCGCGCAACTCACCGCAATAGGGTTCGGTGAAATCGATATGGGTGACGTTGCTCAGGTCATCCTCGAAAAAAGTCTGGGCGCGGCCGTAGGTGTAGTCGATGATCTGATCGGGGAAGGCGATGCGGCCCGGCACCATGTCCGGACGGATACCGCCAACGGCCGCCACGGCGATCACCCGCCGCACGCCCATGTCCTGCAGCGCCCAGAGATTGGCCTGGTAGTTCACACGGTGGGGCGGAATGGTGTGACCGGAACCATGGCGGGCAAGAAACACCACCTCGGTACCGCAGAAATCCCCATGGATGAACGGAGCGGATGGTTCACCATAGGGGGTACGGCGCATCTCGCGGCGGGCGATGTTGAGACCGTTCAGCGTGGTAAGACCGGTACCGCCGATAATCGCTAGATCAGACATGCAGCTTTATCCTGTGTGTTCAATGACCGCGTACGGCGTAGATGCCGGGCAGGTTGCGGTGGTAACCCTTGTAGTCCATGCCCTGGCCGAAGACGTAACGGTCTTCCACCACCAGGCCGTGAAAATCCGCCTTCAAACCCGGCACCCGCCGGTCATGATGCTTGTCCACCAGCACCACGCTGTAGACCGCGGCCGCGCCTTCCTGGCGGCAGTAATCGAGAATGGCCGCCAGGGTATGGCCCTCGTCGAGAATGTCATCCACCACCGCCACCACGCGCCCTTTCAGCGGGGTTTGCGGCCGGGCGATCCATTGCAGGTCGCGGCCGCGGGTTTCGCCGCGGTAGCGGGTGGCGTGCAGGTAATCGACCTCCAGCGGGAAATCCAGCCTGGTCAGTAATTGTCCTGCGGGAACGATGGCGCCGGTGAGCACGCACAGAAACAGGGGATTGTCTGCCGCCATGCAGGCACTGATGCGCCGGGCAAGATCCTCGAAGGCAGCCTCCACCTCGCTGGCGCTGTAGAGTTCATCGGCCTCCTGCAATACCTGCCGGGCCTGCTCGAGAGAATCGCTCATGAAAAAACCGTGTGCATGGGGGTCTGCCGGACTTGATGGCCACGGAAGCACACGGAAAAACACGGAACAAAAACACATGGATGCTGTTTTTCCGTGTCATTCCGTGTAGTTCCGTGGCGATAACAACAGATTAATATCATGTTGAAGGAGTACTAGTAGGTGAAGGTTACGGTGTTGTCGTCCATGGCTTCGCTGATGATATAGGCGCCGCCCACGGTTTCGTCGATTTCTGCAATCAGTTCGTCGCCCCAGAGTTCCAGGGTCGGGGTGCAGACCTTGAACTTGACGCCGGCTTCATGGGCATCCTTGATGTAGTCGTAGACAGTGCGCTCGGTACCCTGCTTCAGCACGATGCCCTCCGCCACCCCGGCCTTGGCCAGTTCGCCCGCGCGCCCCGTCAACACGATCTCCACGTCATACTCCATGGCCGCCGCAACCGTCGCCTGGAAGAAGGGCGCGCCCAGTTCCGTGGGGTTGGCCGGATCCGTATTGACCATAATGATCAGCAGTTTATCGGCCATGTCACCATCTCCATCCGGATTGCGTTCGGGCGATTATAGAGACCTGCAAGGGACAGTACCACCGCCCCGGCAAGGCTGGCCTGGTTGCCGTTGCTACAAATCCATGTCCAGCATGGGTTCGGGATCACAGGACTGCACCGCGGCCACGGCGATGCGCCATTCTTCACTGGCCCGCAGGGCCGGCAGACCCCGCTCTTCTCCGCTGCCGTGCAGGCGCGCCAGGCGCATCATGGCCGCAGGGTCATGGTAGTCCCGCAAGGATTCCACCACCTGGCGCGCCTGTTCCGGTGCGTTGCAAACCAGCACCATATCACAGCCGGCGCCCAGGGCCGTCCGCGCCCGCGCGGGATAATCCCCCGCGCAGGCCGCCGCCTTCATGTTCAAATCGTCGCTGAAGATCGCTCCCTGGAAACCCAGGCGTTCGCGCAGCACGGTACGCAGCCAGAAGGGAGAAAAACCGGCGGCGCGGGAATCGCAGTCGCGGTAGATCACATGCGCGGCCATCATGGCCTTCATGCCCTGGTGGGCGAGACGCTCGAAGGGCAGCAGGTCATCGAACTCCAGTTCCGCGAACGGTCGCTCGTCGATGGGCAATTCGTGATGGGAATCGGCCACCACGGCGCCATGGCCCGGGAAGTGCTTGCCCGTGGCGGCCATGCCGGCCTCTCCCATGCCGCGCTGGTAGGCCTGGGCCAGTTCCGCCACCACTTCTGGCTTGCGATGAAAGGCACGATCCCCGATTACCGTGGAAACCCCGTAATCCAGGTCCAGCACTGGCGCGAAACTGATATCGATGCCGATGGCACGCAGTTCCGCCGCCATCAGCCAACCGCTGACCTCCGCCAGTTGCCGCGCCCGGCGCGGATCCTGGTCGAACAGTTCGCCCAGCCGTCGCGCCGGCGGCAGGCGGGTAAAACCGTCGCGGAAGCGTTGCACGCGACCACCCTCCTGGTCCACCGCCACCAGCAGACGCGGCGTACGCAAGGCATGGATGTCCGTCACCAGGGCAGCCACCTGCTCCGGGGAAACGAAATTGCGGCTGAACAGGATCACACCGCCCACGGCGGGCCGGCGCAGCAGTTCGCGCTCTGCCTCACTCAGGGCGGTGCCAGCCACGTCCAGCATTACCGGACCAAGACTCAATTCGGTTCTCCCATCCCAGAAAAAACGTTTCCCTGTAGGAGCGGCCTTTGGCCGCGAATGGGCAGCAAGATCATTCGCGGCCAAAGGCCGCTCCTACGGAAGACTCATCTCACCGGCTGCGCACATCCAGGTGATCCCGCAGCCGATCGCCCAGCAGGTTGACACTCATCACCACCAGCCACAAGGCGATGCCCGGTACCAATACCATGTGCGGCGCGACCAGCATGTAGCGGGTGCCGTCGCGGATCATGCTGCCCCAGGAGGCATCGGGCGGTTGCACACCCAGACCCAGGAAGGACAAGCCGGCCTCGGCGATCACCACCGCCGCCACGCCAAAGGTGGCCTCGATAATCAATGGCGCGCTCATCAATGGCAACAGATGACGCACCAGGATGGTAGGCGTTCCGCTACCCAGGGCGCGTGCCGCCAGCACGTGGTCGCGATGCTTCAGGGATAATACCTGCGCGCGGCTCAGGCGGGCATAGCCTACCCAGCCCACCGCGCTCAGGGCAATCACCACATTGTCCATGCCCGGGCCCAGCATGCCGGCCAGGGCAATGGCGAGCAGGATACCGGGAAAGGCCAGCATGATATCGACGACCTGGACCAGCAGGCGGTCCAGCCAGCCACCCAGGTAGGCGGCCAGGGTGCCCACCAGGGTGCCCAGCAGGGAGGAGACCAGCACCACCCAGAGCGCCACCCGGAAGGAGGTCTGCGCCCCCGCCAGCAGACGATCCACGAGCGGCCGTCCCAGGTCGTCATACCCCAGCCAGGAAGAGGCCGCGGGTGGTTGCAGGATGGACTCCAGTTCCATGACATTGGGCTGCAGCGGCAGCAGTGGCGCGAACAGGCCCAGCAGCGCCCAGAGCAGGAGGACGGACAAGGCGATACGGTACAGCATTCAGCCGCCCTCCCCCAGCCGGATGCGCGGATCGATCCAGGCATAGACCAGGTCGGTGGCGAGGTTGACCAGTACATAGGCGAGGCTGATGAGCAGCACGCAGGCCTGCACCAGGGGATAATCGCGGCGCTGGATGGCCTCGATGGTCAGGGAGCCGATGCCGGGCCAGGAAAACACCGTTTCGGTGATCACCGCGCCACCCAACAGGGCGCCGAGTTGCAGGCCCAGCAGGGTGATGACCGGCAGCAGGGCATTGCGCAGGCCGTGCACCCACACCACCCGCGTCGGCGACAGGCCCTTGGCGCGTGCCGTGCGCATATAGTCTTCCTGCAGCACCTCCAGCAGGCTGCCACGCACCATGCGCGACAGGATGGCCGCCAGGCCGGTGCCCAGGGTCAGGGCCGGCAGCACCCAGGCGCCGGGGCCTTCGGCGCCACTGACCGGGAACCAGCCCAGCCACAGGGAGAACAGCAGGATCAGCAGCGGGCCGAGCCAGAAGTTGGGGATGGAGACCCCGAACAGGGCGAAGGCCATGGCGCCCGTATCCCACAGGCTGTCCTTGCGCAGCGCCGCCAGTACCCCCAGGGGCACGGCCAGCAGCAGGGCGAAGCCCAGGGCGGTGACCGTGAGCAACAGGGTGGCGGGGATGCGTTCCAGCAGCAGTTCGCCGATGGGCCGCTGGGAAAAGAGGGAAATGCCGAGGTCGCCACGGGCCAGGCCGGACAGGTACTGCCAGAGCTGCACCGGCAGCGGCTGGTTCAGGCCCAGTTGTTCCCGCAAGGCCGCGCGGTCGGCACTGGAGGCGGATTCCCCCAGCATCACCTCGACGGGATCACCGGGCACCAGCTGGATGAGCAGGAACACCAGGCAACTCACCCCCAGGATCACCACCAGGGCGCCGGCAAGACGCCGGATCAGATAACGCAGCATTGGCTAAATCCCTTTAGCGGTAGGCATGAGACCGGGCTCGCAGGGCCCGCGGACTCAGGATTGCTGGACCCGGCGGGTTTCCGGATCGGACAGGGAATCATCGCCCGCCGCATGATAGGCGCAAACGAGGGGTTGTCCGGAATGACGGGTGAAACGGAACAGCTCCATGGGCTGGTGTCCTGTCAGCTGTTCGCACTGCACCTGGTAGGCATCCAACACCTTGCGCAGGGCCTCCGGCTTGTTGCACTCCCCAGGCGGGCATGACGGTAGCAGCACCACCGGCGAATGCGGGGCGTTCTCCCGGCCCACCGGCACCCGCCGATCCTGCAGTTCCGCGCGAATCTCGCGCAACTCGTCGAAGACCGCCCGCAGGGTGCGCGTCAGCTCACCGAGCACCGGCATGACCTCGGCGCGCAGGGCCGCCACCGCGGGTTCCGTTGCGGGCACCGGGGGGGTGTCCACCGCGGGTGCGACAACCTGCGCCGCCGGAGGTTCCGACCTGACCCCGCGCAGGCTGCCGCCGCGCAGGCATTTCAGATAGGTGGTCCAGTAGTGCCCCATGCCCGCGATCGGGGTTTCGGGTGCCCCGTTCGCCAGCAGATCGGAGGCCATCTGGCGCAGGCGGCGCGCGGCGCGGCTGTCCGGATCGCGCACCACCAGGGCCTGCTGGGCGGTCACCGCCTCGGGCATGCCGGCATCTTGCGGAATCACTCCCAGCAAGGGGATATCCCGCTCCAGGTACAGGTGTACCGCCCGGCGAAACTTGTCATAGGTCTGCTCGCCGGCCGCCAGTGATTTGCACTGGTTCACAACCACTCGCACCGACCCGGCGTATTCATTGTGGAACAGGATCTTCAACAGGGCATAGGCATCGGTAAGCGAGGTGGGCTCGGTATTGACCACCAGCAGCAGCTCCGGTGCCGACAGGGAGAAACACAGCACATTGCGATTGATGCCCGAGGAGGTATCCAGCAGCACCCAGTCATACTCATCGAGGCCGGTGAAGGCGGACACCAGGTCTTGCATCTGGTCCGGTTCCAGGTCGGCCATGCGCTCGATTCCGGAACTGCCAGGAATGATATCGATACCATCCGGGCACCGGATGATGATGTCCTGCAGGCTTACCTGGCCCTGGATGAGGTCGGCGAGGGTATGGCGGGGCTGCAGGCCCAGGAGAATATTGACGTTGGCGAGTCCCAGATCGGCGTCGAACAGGCACACGCGCTGGCCCTGACGAGCCAGTTGCAGCGCCAGGTTGACACTGACGCTGGTCTTGCCAACCCCGCCCTTGCCACTGCTGATGCCGATGATTCTAGCCATGGGAGTCGCGTTATGCTTGTGTCGCGCGACGGTGTCATGGCCCCCCGGCCCCGCGCGCGGTCGGGCTGTCCATCCCTACAGCCCGCTGCGCCAATCCTACCTGATTTGGCGCCGGGAATCGAAAAAATTTTATCGTCACTTCAATTGCCTGTATAACATAGCCCGCTAAAGATCCAAACTCGCCGGGCGCTACTATCATGATAATTCCAAGCCAGGCAGCAGCTAAGGTCAGCATATGAAACACCCCCGCAGCAGACGGCAGCGCGCCTGGACCCCAATCCGGTATCGAGGATCCCTGAGGGGGTGGTCGTGAGCCTGCGCACACGCCTGTTCTGTACCTATACGGGCCTGGTACTGGCGGCCCTGCTGCTGTTTGGCGCCCTCACCCAGCACCAGGCGAGCGCCATGGCCGACCAGCGCGAAGTCGAGTTGCTGCGCAGCCATGCCGGATATCTCGCTCGACAATTCGCCCAGTTGCTGCAGGAAGGTATCCCGGCTTCCGTGGCCCTGGCCAACCTGCGGGAATACAGCGACCGGGACTGGATCCTGCAGGTGCAGTCCGTTGGCAGCATCACGCTGAGTCGCAAGCCGGATGGTATCACCCTGCCCCTGGACCTGCCTCAACTCACGGACCCATACACGCGTTCCGGCCATTCCGTCCAGGGTGGACGCAGCTATGCCTGGGCCACGGTGGAAAGCCCTGGTACCGCCTATCATCTGCGCCTGCTGCGTGCTTCCACCCGGGAAGATCCCATGCTGGCAAAGGGCCTGCTCACCCGGTTGGCCTTTGCCGGAGGGCTGGTGCTGTTGCTGATTTCCGGTGCGGCATTGCTGCTGTCCCAGCGCATCGCTCGCGGCTTTCGCGCCGAAACCGCCGCCCTCACTCATCGCGCATTGCATGACAGCCTTACCGGCCTGCCCAATCGTACCCTGCTGTTTGATCGCCTGGCCCATACCCTGGGTGAGGCCCACCGTCATGGTAATCCCGTCGGCCTGTTCATCCTGGACCTGGACCGGTTCAAGGAAGTGAACGATACCCTGGGGCATCACAGTGGCGATTTGTTGCTGAAGACCGTCGGTGAGCGGGTCAACGGTCTGCTGCGCCGTAGCGACACCATTGCCCGGCTCGGCGGCGATGAGTTCGCCATCCTGCTGCCACATACCCCCCTGAGCCGGGCGCAGCGCTGCGCGGAAAAGATCATCGATTGCCTGGAAACGCCCATCCCCACCGCCGGAGTGGATCTCGATATCGATGTCAGTATCGGCATCGCCATGTATCCCGATCACGGCACCGACGCCGAAACCCTGCTCCAGCACGCTGACGTGGCCATGTACAAGGCCAAGGAACACAACCTGGGCTACGCCATTTACGAACCCCGGGAGGACCGCCATAGCGTGCGGCGCCTGACCCTGATGGCAGAGTTGCGCGCCGCCATCGAAAAACACCAGCTGGAACTGCATTACCAGCCCAAGCTGAATCTCAAGACGCGACAGGTGGAGGGTGTCGAGGCGCTGTTGCGCTGGCAGCATCCTGAATATGGCTACGTAACACCCGATGAATTCATTCCCCTGACGGAACAGAGCGGTCTCATCTTCCCGCTCACCGATTGGGTGTTGCGCGAGGCCCTGCGCCAGCGTGAACTGTGGCACAAACAGGGCTTGCACCTGCATGTGGCGGTGAACCTGTCCACCTGCAGCCTGCAGGATGCCCAGTGCGCCAGCAAGATCGCCAAACTGCTCAGCCACCGGCTGGTGGTGGCGGACCAGCTGGTACTGGAGATCACCGAAAGTGCCATGATGACGGATGTGAACCGGGCGATGGATGTGGTGAGCGCGCTGGATGCCATCGGTGTCCGTCTGTCCATCGATGACTTCGGCACCGGGTTTTCCTCACTTTCCCACCTCAAACGCCTGCCCGTGGACGAGCTCAAGATCGACCGCTCCTTCGTACAGGACATGGAACGGGACGAAAGTGACGCCATCCTGATCCAATCCATTATCGATCTCGCCCATAACATGGGCTTGCGGGTAGTGGCCGAGGGCGTCGAAAGTGCCGGGGCCCTGGAGATGCTGGAGCAGCTTGGTTGCGACATGGCACAGGGCTTCCACATCAGCCGGCCACTGCCGGCCCGGGAATTCGAGGCCTGGCTGGCGCATTCCCCCTGGCGTGGGGATGCGCAGGCCGACGACCTGGATCCCGAACTGGTGCTTGCCACCTGATCCGGGCAGGCAGGCGCCTATGAACGCCAGCCGGGCTGCCCCAGCGGCGCCTCCTGGATCCACACCTGCGTCCCCGTCGTCACCTGGTCGAACAGTGCAATGACCTCCTGGTTGCGCATGCGGATACAACCGTGGGACCGGGCCACGCCCATGGGACAATCATCGGGACATCCGTGGATGTAGATGTAGCGGCGCATGCTGTCCACCTGGCCGAGGCGGTTGACGCCGGCTTGCTGGCCGCTGAGCCAGAGGATACGGGTCAGGATCCAGTCACGCGCCGGATGGGCCCGCGCCAGCTCCGGGCTATAGCGCTCGCCTGTGGGCCGGCGCGCCACGAACACCGTCCCAGCCGCGCAACCGGCGCCGATCCGGGCGCGTACCTTATGCCAGCCACGGGGTGTGCATTCACTACCCATCAATTCCCCGGCGCCGTTGCCGGCACTGGAGATGGACCAGTCCCCCAGCACGCCCCGCGGATCGAGCAGCCAGAGGCGCTGGTCGGCCAGACTGACCTGGATTTGTTTTTCAGCCATCGCAGTCATTGCATCCGGGTGCGCCGCACCCATTGCACCCCATCGTAATTGCCATCGGCCGCCATGCGGTAGCCTTCCACATCGGCACGCGCGGCGAATACATGATCTTCGTACCAGAGGGGGATATAGGGTAACAGATCCAGCAGCCGTGCCTGCAGGGCACGATAGGCGCCGGCCTGCGCTTCCCCGTCCGCGGCCGTCTCGGCCGCTTCGATCAGCCGATCCACCTCGTCATCTGCCAGGCGGCCACGGTTGGCGCCTGCCGGTGGCAGCGCTGTGCTGTGAAAGGCATAGCGGAATATGTCCGGGGTCTTGATGCCCACCCAGGACAGGCTGTAAAGCTGGAATTGCCCGGCCCGGATATCGGCATAGAAGGTACCCCAGTCATAACTCTGCAGGCGTGCCTCGATCCCCACCTCCGCCAGCTGATGCTGGAACACCGTGGCGATGCGCAATCGCAACGGATCCGCCGAAGTCTTGTAGGTGAGCTGCAGGGGGCGCTCGGGGCCATGGCCCGCCGCCGCCAGATACGCTCGGGCCCGTTGCGGATCGTGCTCGATCTGCACCAGGCCCGGGTGACCCGCCCAGTGATCGGGCGGCAGCAGGGCTGCCGCGGGGCGGGCGCCATCCCCCAGAACGTGGTGGATAATCGCCCGGCGGTCGATGGCATGGGCAATGGCCAGGCGCACGCGCGGATCCCCGGTGACCGGGTCCTGCAGATTGAAACCCAGGTAGGCAAAATTGCTGCCGGGACGTTGCCGTACCTGCAGCTCCGGCTGCGCCGCCAGGTAGCGCATCAGTTCCGCGGGCAGGTCGTTCTGCAGCATATCCACCTCGCCGCGCAGCAATTTCAGGACTCGTACGGTGGGATCGCGCACCAGCAGGAATTCCAGTTCCAGACTATCCTCCCGGCGCGTCAGTTGCAGACGCCCGGTCTCCGGCCAGTCGCGCAGCTGGAAAGGTCCGCTGCCCAAAGGCCGTTCCTGCAAGGGGTGCCCGGCGGCGATGGCATGCGCAGGTACGATGCCGATGACCAGGTAGCCGGGAAACAGGGGATCGGCGCGGGACAGGTGGAAATCCAGGGTATCCGCATTCAGCACCTCGGTGCGCTCGATCAGTTCCAGGCTGCTGCGGTGCGGCGAGCCGGTGGCGGGATCGAGTATGGAAGCATAGGTGGCGGCCACGTCAGTGGCAGTGAGACGCGACCCATCGTGAAAATCACGTCCTTGCTCGCCCAGATGAAACCGGTACCGCAGGGGACCGAGTCGTTCCCAACGGGCCAGGGAGGGCACCGGGCGGAACTGGTCGTCGAAATCCACCAGGGTGCGATACAGCAGGCGGTTGATGCGGGTGGACGTGGCATCGGTGGCGAAGCGCGGGTCCAGGTTGGTGGGCGCGGCCCCCAGGGCGAAACGGATTACTTCGTCACGGGGCTGGCTGCAGGCGGCCAGGAACAGCAGGAGGAGAAACAGGCCGGCTGCCATGAACAGCCGGTTTTTCGCCTCCCGGGAAGCCGGAACGGATGTCCGGCCACCTGTAGGAGCGGCCTCTGGCCGCGAACGACCTGGCGGTTCATCGCTTCGCGGCCAGAGGCCGCTCGTACAGGGAAAATTCCGCGCGGGCCGGGGGTGACGGCAAATAGTCCCTGCCATCACCAATCCTTCCAGGGGCGTCGCGCCAGAAAATGATTGTAATAGCGCGCGTCGTGGGAAACCTCTTCACCCAGCCAGGCGGGCCGTTCGAAGAATTCCGCCACGGCGTCGAGCTCGAGCTCTGCCACCACCAGTCCGGCGTTGGCGCCCGCGAACACATCCACTTCCCACAGATGGCCTCCGTGGCGTACCCGGAAGCGGGTCTTCTCGATCAGCCCCCCGATACAAAGGTCCGCCAGCATCCGGCGGGCATCGTGCAGGGGAATGGAATATTCATATTCCTGGCGCTGTATGCCCGCGTCGGCGCTCTTGATGTTGAGGTTGGCGCACTCCCCCTCAATACGTACCCGCACCGAGGCGCGTCCCTCCTCGTTCAGGTAGCCCTGCAGGAAGCGCGTGCCGGCGTCGGCCGACAGGCGCCAGTCCTCGTTGGTCACCAGGAATTTGCGTTCGATTTCGGTTGCCATGGATTGCCATCCGCGTTGCGCACCAGACCATAGTATGCGAGGAGTTCACACATCGGCAAACAGTCGCAGCCGAACTTTCAGGCGTCGCAATGATTCCCCGGGCAGCATGCCCGGCAGGATCAGCAGCGGTAAAGGCTGAGACCGCTCCGGACGCAGGCGCAATTGCAGCAAGGGCCCACGTTGGAAATAGCGCGGCTCAAGTCGCGCGGAGGATACCTGGCCATCGGCGAACCACAGCCGCCAACGATCCTGCTCCTGCCACACCGCCCGTATCAGACGCCGGGAGGTATGCAGACGCAGGTTATGAATTCCGGCCACCAGCCATGGGGCCAGCAGCAGTACCCGCCAGGGCCAGGCCAGGGGCAGCCACAGGATCAACAACAGGGTCACCGTCTGCAGCAAACCGAGGCTCAACAGCCACCAGCCGGGTATGCGGAATTCAAGCCGCAGCGGTGTTGCGTATGTTCCGGACAAGTTGCGCGACCTCCTTGTCGCTGGGGATTTGCCGCCCCATCAGCCATTCCAGGAGCACGGCGTCGGGGTAGTTCAGCAGGGTTTCGAAACAGGCCTGCCGGTCGGTATCGAGCCAGTCCCGCTGCTGGCGCAAGAAGCCCTGCAGCAACAGGTCCAGCTCACGCATGCCGCGCCGGCATTGCCAATACAGCCGGTTGTACTCACCATCGTTCACAATGAGCGCTTCACCATGAGCTGGCGGATATTGCCGATGGCCTTGGTGGGGTTGAGTCCCTTGGGGCAGACCTCGACACAGTTCATGATGGTATGGCAACGAAACAAGCGGAAGGGATCCTGCAGGCTGTCCAATCGTTCCTCCGTGGCCTGATCGCGGGAATCGGCCAGGAAACGCCAGGACTGCAGCAGGGCGGCCGGCCCGAGGAACTTGTCAGGGTTCCACCAGAAAGAGGGACAGGAGGTGGAACAGCAGGCGCACAGGATGCATTCGTAGAGGCCATCGAGCTGATCACGGTCCTCGGGTGACTGGCGTCGCTCCACCTCCGGCACCGGGTCCTCGTTGATGAGGTAGGGCTTCACCGCCCGGTACTGGCGATAGAAGGGCTCCAGGTCCACCACCAGGTCACGGATCACCGGCATGCCCGGCAGCGGACGCAGTTCGATGGGCTGCTTCAGCTCATGCAGCGGCGTGATGCAGGCCAGACCATTGCGTCCATTGATATTCATGCCGTCGGAGCCGCACACGCCTTCCTGGCAGGAACGACGAAAGCTCAGGGTCTCGTCCTGGGCCTTGAGCAACAGCAGGGCATCGAGCAGCATCATGCCCGGCTCGAGTTGCTCCTCGGATAAATCGAAATCCTGCATGTAGGGCTTGGCATCCCGGTCGGGATCGTAGCGGTAGATCGAGAATCTCATGTCGTCTCCCGGTTGAGGGCTAAGGTGTGATCCAAAGGACCTCCTGTAGGAGCGGCCTTGGCCGCGAACATTCGCGGCCAAGGCTGCTCCTACACCATGAATCATCTGCCCAGTGGATCAATACTCCCGCCTCTTGGGTGGGAAGGAATCCACCGTCATGGGCTTGATGCGCACCGGCTTATAGTCCATGCGCATGTCTTCCTTGTAGTACAGGCTGTGCCGCAGCCACTGGCTATCATCCCGCTCCGGGTAGTCGATGCGGGAATGGGCGCCACGGCTCTCCTGGCGCGCCAGAGCGGAGCTCATCGTGGCCAGGGCAATATCCATGAGGTTCTCCAGTTCCAGGGCCTCGATGCGCGCGGTATTGAACACCTGGCTGTGATCCTTGATGCGGGCATGCTGCAGACGCTCCTGCAGGGTGACCAGTTTCTGCTGTCCCTCGCGCATCACCGCTTCGTTGCGGAACACGCCGCAATGTTCCTCCATGATGCGGGTCAGGGCCTTGCGCAGCTCATCCACCGACTCCCCTTCCCCTTTCTGCTCCCAGCGCGCCAGACGCGCCAATGCCTGCTCGGTGGCGCTGTCTGGCAGGGGGCGATGGTAACGGGTATCGCGCAGGTGCTCGATGATGTGGTTGGCGGCGGCACGGCCGAACACCAGGATATCCAGCAAGGAGTTCCCGCCCAGGCGGTTGGCGCCATGCACCGAGACACAGGCGCATTCCCCGGCGGCATAGAGACCCGGCACGGGCTCCTCGGCCCCCTGCATCTCCGGCACCACCACCCGGCCATAGCGATCGGTGGGAATGCCGCCCATGGTGTAGTGGGCAGTCGGATAAACGGGGATGGGGGATTCGGCGGGATCGAGATTGAGGAAGGTCTTGACCGTTTCCCGGATCCCGGGCAGGCGCTTGGCGACGATGTCCGTGCCCAGGTGATCGAGCTTCAGCAGTACGTGATCCTTGTCGCGCCCGCAGCCACGCCCCTCGCGCACCTCGGTGGCGATGGCGCGGCTGACCACGTCGCGGCTGGCCAGGTCCTTGGCATTGGGCGCGTAGCGTTCCATGAAGCGTTCGCCCTCGCCATTGAGCAAATAACCACCCTCGCCGCGCGCGCCCTCGGTGATGAGCATGCCCTTGCCGGCGATACCGGTGGGATGGAACTGGAAGAACTCCATGTCCTGCAGCGGGATGCCGGCACGCAGGGCCATGGCCATGCCGTCGCCGGTATTGATCAGGGCATTGGTATTGGTGCGGAACAGCTGGCCGGCACCGCCGGTGGCCAGCAGGGTGGTCTTGGCCTCGATGATGAGTGGCTTGCCGGTGGCGATCTCCAGTACCAGGGCTCCCAGGAAATAGCCCTGTTCGTCGTGCAGCAGATCGATGGCGAAGTACTCGTCGAAGAAATGGGTCTTGGCGCGGATATTCTGCTGATACAGGGAATGCAGGATGGCATGCCCGGTACGGTCGGCCGCCGCGCAGGTACGCGCCGGCCCTTGACGGTGTCGAACATGTGCCAGTGCCAGTTATCGGGTAACACGTTGGCGAGGGCGGCGTTCACCCCGCCCTGGGCGGCAACCGTGTGGGAACGGGTGGGAAACACCTTGGACACCACCGCCACCCGCGCCTCGGCCTGGGACAGCTGCAGGGCGGCGCGCAGTCCACCGCCCCCGGCACCGATGATCAGGGCATCAAAGCGACGATGTGGCAAATCCATGGGCATCCTTATCAGTGGTGCCGACCGGCAATGGTCACAGGGCGGAATTCAGCAGCAGGGCGCGCAAGGCCCACAGGCCGCAGCCGAGCAGGCCAAACGCCATGATGCCGAGCAGCGTCAGCCGTATCCCGATCGGGTGAACATAATCGATCAGCACGTCACGCATCCCCACCCAGGCATGCAACAGCACGGCGATGACATACAAGGCCAGGCCGATGGCCACCAGCGGGCTGCCGGCCCAGGCGCTCCACTGCGGGTAGTCGGCCGGTGGTGAAACCAGGAAATGCAGCAAAAGATAGAGGGTGAACAGGCCCAGGTAGACGGCCGTGACACGCTGGACCAGCCAGGCTCGCAATCCTTGCGCGCCGCGGCTCATGTCAGCCGTCCCAGCAGTACCCAGGCCAGCAGGACCAGGGCGGCCAGATTCACCAGCCAGGCGGAGCGGCGCGCCTGGGGTTTTTCGATTCCGATGTGGATATCCAGCAGAAGGTGGCGAATACCCGCCAACAGATGATGGAATAGAGACCAGGCGAGCAGGATCGACAGCAACTGCACCGGCAGGCTCCCGAGCCAGTCAAGGGTGCGCGCGTAGCCTGCAGGCCCCTGCAGGGAAAGACCCAGCAGGTAGACCATGAGCGGCAGGGTGAGGAATAGCAAAACGCCGGAAATGCGATGGGCAATGGAGAGCACCGCCCCCACCGGCATCTGGATGCGCAGCAGGTCGAGGTACCTGGGTGAGGAATTTGGCCTGGCCATGACTCCATG
>JAIVHA010000037.1 GCA_020201295.1 Lysobacteraceae bacterium
GGTGCGCACGGCGCCCTCGCCCAGGTCCGGGGCGTGGCGGCGCACCAGTTCGGTGACCTGGAGGTCAAAGCCTTCCACCGCCAGCCCCATGGCCTTGATGGGGAAGTCGCAGGGAAATTCCAGCAGGGTATCGGTGTCGCTCACGATGGATTGCCGCCGGGAAGAGTGGGTTGTCCAGCCCCTTATATCGGGTCGTATGCCAGAAATGCAAGGCGGTACCCGGGCCTGGTAGTGTTCCATTCCTTGATCCCGGTCAGTGGTTTCCCGGAAGCGTGTGACTACACTCAGCAAATCGTGATGATGAGGAGATCGACCATGGTAAGTCAACGCAATTGCCTGATCCTGCTGTGTGCGCTGGGTATGTCCGCCGCCCAGGCCGGCGACGAGCTGGAACTGCGCAAGCAGGCCGCGGCCGCCGCCACCAAGAGTCTGGTGCAGCAATTGGGCGGCGCCCTGAAGAAGGAAATGGAGGCCGGCGGCCCGGCCCAGGCCATCGGCGTGTGCCGGGACCTGGCGCCAAAGATCGCCGGCGATCTTTCCCGTGACAACGGCTGGCGGGTGACCCGCGTCGGCACCCGGGTGCGTAACCCCATGCTGGGCACCCCGGACGCCTGGGAGCAGCAGGTGCTGAAGGACTTTCAGGTTCGCGCCGCCGGTGGCGAGGCGGTGGCGGACATGAGTTTCAGCACCGTGGTGGAGGAGCCGGACGGTCGTTATTTCCGCTTCATGAAGGCCATCCCCGTCCAGGCGGCTTGCCTCAACTGCCATGGCCCGGCCGAGAAAATCGCCACCGGTGTGCAGGAGCAACTGGCCAGCCACTACCCCATGGATCGGGCAGTGGGCTATCGCGAGGGCGAACTGCGTGGTGCAGTGAGCATCAAGCAGCCCATGGACCTGCCCTTGAAGGCGAACTGATCCGTCGAGGCGCATGACCGGGTTGTCGGGCTGTCGGGCTTTAGCCCGACAAGCGCAACCACCGGAGGCATCCTGGCGGCAGGGGCGCTAGAATAGGCGCGCGATTCACCAGCTTCGAGCGCAGCATGGCCAATTCCCTGCGGGACCAGTTGATCAAGGCCGGGCTGGCGGTCCAGGCCCCGGCCAAGGCCGCTGGACGTCCCGAAAAATCCGGCAGCAAAAAACCTTCCCGTCCGAGACCGGCCACGAAAACGAAACCGGTCCGCCGGGTCGCCGCGCGCGACCCGGCGCTGGAACAGGAGCGCCGCGAACTGCGTGCCATGGAACAGGCGCGTATCCGGGAAGAAAAACAGGCCCAGGCCACGGCGCGCGCGACCCAGCAACGGCGTGAGGCGGCGCGGGTCTTTCTCCTGGATCACCGGCACAACGATCGGGCGGGCGACATCCCCTTCCATTTCCAGGCCGGGGAACGCATCCGGCGTCTGTTCGTCACCGCGACCCAGCGCCAGGCCCTGCTGGCCGGCGAGCTGCGGGTGGCGGTACTGGGCAAGCGTGATTTTCTCATTACGCCGCAACAGGCGGAGGAGGCCCTCGTCCTGGATCCTGGGCTCTTTGTCTTCACGGCTTCGCCCGCGGATGCGGAGCCGTCGGGGGAGGGGGACCCCTACCAGGACTACCCCGTCCCCGACGACCTGATGTGGTAGACGGCCGATGACCCTGATCCTCGGCCAGATGGCACTGCTGGTGTGCGCCGGCCTGGCCTGGCAGTGGCTGCGACCCGGCGGCCTGGATGCCGCCCAGACCCGCAAGGTGCTCACCGGTCTGGTATATCACCTGCTGTTGCCGGCACTGGTGCTGCTGGTGCTGTGGCCGGCGGAGCTGGGACTGGATTCCCTGCGTATCGCCCTGGCGGCGGCCGTCGGGGTACTGGGTGCCCTGCTGCTGAGCGCCGGGCTGTGCCGGGTCTGTGGCATGCCGGGGCCGGCCACCGGTGCCACCATGCTGGCGGCGGCCTTTCCCAATGTCACCTATCTTGGCCTGCCGGTTTTGGAGGGGCTGTTCGGCCCCTGGGCCCGGGGTGTGGCCATCCAGTACGACCTGTTCGCCTGCACGCCCCTGCTGCTCACCGTGGGCATCCTGGTGGCCCAGCGCCTGGGGGACGGGGGGCACTTCGTCTGGTACGGCTTCCTGCGCGTGCCCGCCCTCTGGGCGGCGCTGCTGGCACTGTTGCTCAATGCGGGCGGGGTGGCCATGCCGGAGCTGTTGCAGGGGACACTGGAGCACCTGTCCAGCGGGGTGGTTCCACTCATGCTGCTGGCCCTGGGCCTGAGCCTGCGGACCGACGTCTTGCGCTCGAGGCGGGTGGGCGCCCTGCTGCCCATCGTGGCCATCCAGCTGTTCCTGATGCCGGCCCTGGTATGGGGAGTGGCCGCCGCCACGGGACTGGAGGGCGAGGTGCTGACGGCCGTGGTGCTGGAAGGCGCCATGCCCAGCATGGTGCTGGGCATTGTGATCTGCGAGCGCTACGGCCTGGATACCAGTCTGTTCGCCGCCGCCGTGACGGTTACCACGCTGCTGAGCTTTTTCACCCTGCCGCTCTGGTTCGCGTGGGTCTAGGAGGAATGGCACTGACTTAACGTCATTGCGAGCGAAGCGCGGCAATCTCCTACCATGAAATCAGTCAGTTGGAGATTGCCGCGTCACTCCTGGCCCATAGAATCCCTCCGGGCTTCATCATGGGTACCTTACCCTTCGGGTCAAGGCATCCTCGCAATGACGGGCATTTTCCGGCTTAAGTCAGTGCCATTCGGTCTAGGAGCCTGTCGGACTTAGGACTGATCTCGGCAACTGCTCCATGCGTTGCTCTACCTCCTGCATCCATGCAGTCGTACTGCGCCGGTGGGAGAGCGGTCCATTTTTCAGATCCTTTTCGTCGAATAGCTATGGCTATTCTCCTCAAACGATCGAAAAACTGTCCTCGCTCTCCTGCCCCTTGCTCGCTACGATCGCCTAAGTCCGACAGGCTCCTAGCCAATCATTGCAAAACCCTTCCTGTAGGAGCGGCGCGAGCCGCGAATATTCGCGGCTCGCGACCGTTCGGCGTGGTTCCAGGCTGCGGTAGAGGGCATCGGCGGCGCGAATGGCGAGGCGGCCCAGCAGGCGGCCCAGGCCGGGCTGCTGCGACTCCCCGGCGCAATGGGGGCGCCAGGCCATGATATTGCCCACCTGGTTGCGTACCTGGTCGCGCATGATGTAGCTCGGACGTTGCGGCATGCTGCTGCTCCTTATCTGTGAACGCCGACGGGCGTTGTTCTCTGTTGGTTCTTGTTATAGCAGAAAGGAGAACGAATGGAAAACACTTTTTGCGCGTGTCGGGCTCGAGCCCGACAGAAGCGGGATTCCACTAGCGTTGGGCGAAATACTCTGCCAGAAACTCCCCGAAAAGCGCCTGGGGGCGGGCTTCCAGCTCGCGCTGGGTCTCCAGGGATTGGCGCGCCTGGGCCTCGAAGCGGGCGGTGATCCCGGGATCCTCGGGCAGGGCCTTGAAGTAGTGCTGGTGCTTGAGGGACATGCGCTTGGCAAAGGCATGGAAGCCCTCGCCGGTATCGCGCATCTCGCGCAGCATGCGCGCCGAGGGGGTACGGTCGGGATCCCGTGCCGTTTCCAGCTGGTTGGCCAGGCTGGCCCGGTAGCCGCGCTCGGGATGACCGGCCTCGAGGGCCTCGCTGACCCCCTCCATGGCGCTCAACAGTTCCACTGCCCAGTCACGCAGCGGCACCTCCCGACCCTGGCGCTGCAGCCGTAACCCGGGATCGCGTCCGCGGTGGGCCGCGGCGTTCTGGTTGTAATCGATTTCGCGGCGTTCGGCGGCGCTGACGGCCGGGCTGTCCTGTAACAGGCAGAACAGCAGGAAGGTTTCCAGGAAGCGCAGCTGTTCCTCGTTGATGCCGAGGGGATCGAAGGCATTGACATCCAGGGAACGCAGCTCCAGGTACTTCACCCCTCGACGTTTGAGCGCCAGGGTGGGTTTTTCCAGGGGTTCGAGGATCTGCTTGGGACGTATGGTGCTGTAGTACTCGTTTTCGATCTGCAACAGGTTGGCATTGAGCTGTTCGTACACCCCATTGACCACCATGCCCATCTTTTCGTACTCGGGGTGTGGCGTTTCGATGGCGCGGCTGAGGCTGTCCACATAGGCTTCCAGGCTGTCATAGTTGGCCTTGACGCCGGCCTTGTCCTCGCGACTGTTCTGGTAGCCGATGTCCCCCATGCGCAGGGAGGTGGCGAAGGGTTCGTAGTAGGTGTGGGGATCGAACTTGGGCAGCCTCGCTTCCTGCTCGCCGAGGAAGGAGGTACATACCGCGGGCGAGGCACCGAACAGGTAGGGCACGAGCCAGCCATAGCGCTGCAGATTACGCGTCATGCCGAAATAGGCCGCCGAGATGAACGCCTGCGGTTCGCGCGCATCCTGTTCCAGGGCCTGGTACACCGGCCAGAAAACCTCGGGAACCGAGTAATTGAAATGCACGCCGGCGATGACCTGCATCATGCGCCCGTAGCGATGTCCCAGGCCGCGCCGGTAGACGGTCTTCATGAGGCCGGGGTTGGAGTTGCCGTAGTGGGCGATGGGAATGCTGGTTTCGCCGCTCACCACACAAGGCATACTGGTGGCCCAGAGGAGTTCTTCGCCCAGCCGCGGGTAGACGAAACGCTGGGTATCACGCAGAAAGCGCAGCGCCTCCAGGGAGTCGGGGAAAGGCGGGGTGATGAATTCCAGCAGCGCCTCGGAATAGTCGGTGGTGATCCAGGGGTGGGTCAGGGCCGAACCGAGCGCCGCGGGATGGGGGGTCTGGGCGATGCTGCCGTCGGGGGCCACGCGCAGGCTTTCCTTTTCCAGTCCCACCAGCCCCCCGCACAGAGGCTACACCAAGCGGGGATTGCGTACAATTTCCTTGTTGCCCAGTATGTTGTGTACTTTGTACGGGATTCCTGGGCGAACTGGCGGCGTATTCGCCGATCCGTTTGCGTAGAATGGAAGACATCCGATTTCTGCCGAGGGCCACGCACCATGACTGTACAGGCAACCATTGAAACCAAGCTGGCCGAGGGCCTGCATCCCCTGCACCTGCAGGTGGAAAACGAAAGCCACCGGCACAATGTGCCGCCGGGCTCGGAATCCCATTTCAAGGTGGTGGTGGTGACCGACGCCTTCGAGGACAAGAGCCTGGTGGCCCGCCACCGCATGGTCAATGAAATCCTGGCCGACGAGTTGCAGAACCGCATCCATGCCCTGGCCTTGCATACCTATACCCGCCAGGATTGGGAAGACAAGCACGGCAGCGCTCCCCTCTCGCCACCCTGCCTGGGTGGCGGCAAGCAGCAGGCCTGACGCGGGGCCGCCGCTCAGTCTGGCATGGCGCCGGCTTCCGCCATCCCGGCCGCCGGCGCACGCCTGCGTTCGCGGCCGTAATCCTCCAGGAACCATTCCACGCTGGCGATGGCGTCGGCCATGGCCGCCAGTTCGCGGCTGCCCGCCCCCGGCAGCGGCCGACCCTGCTCCCCCAGCACGGCCGCCAGTGGTTGCAGCAACTCCGCCAGTTCCGTCAGTTCCAGCATGCGCAAGGCGCCTTCCACCTGGCGCAGCATGGGAACCAGGGCCTCGGGCAGCGGACCCTGGCCGGCCCCGGGGCCATAGGGATCGAAGTGATCCTCCAGCGCATCCCGGATGCCGGCCAGGGACTGGCGCGCCACGCGCAAGGTGTTTTCCTCGGCCAGGCGCAGGTGATCGCAGTGGTCCTGGTTCAGGGATTGCTGCGGCACGCCCTCGGCGTAGGCCTGCAGCGTGATCTCGATGCTGACCATCTGGTCCGCCATGGCGGTGTGGTTGGCGGAAACGCCGTCCGCGGCCAGCGCGGGGAGCTGCCGGGCGAGCCGTCGGCACTGGTGCATGGCCTGGTCGAGGCCCAGCAGTTCCAGGGTCAGGGCGATCTGGTCCAGGTTGCCGGTCAGGGTGCGCAGCCCGGTCGCGGGCGCTTCGGTCGGTGCTGGCAGGGCCAGCAGGCCGGCCTTCACTTGTGCCAGGTCGTCCAGAAGCTGCTCGGCCACGGCCGCGGTGGCGTCCCGGTCCGGGGATTGCAGGCGCTGCCGCTCCTGTTCGAGATGCCGTTGGCTGTCCACGCAACCGCTGAGCCGGTAGCGGGCCTGCAGGGTGCGTACCCGGCCATCGGCGGCGTCGGCCTTGGCCAGGTAATACAGCAGGTGGGCACGCAGCTCCTGGTCCATCGGCCGGGCCAGCAGGGCGGGCCCCTGGTCGGCAAGCCGGCGGAGTTCCCGGTCCACGCGGCCGAGCATGTGTCGTAGTGAGAAATCCAGTTTCAGCTGGCCGTCCCGCAAGGCCTCCAGCAGGCCCAGGGCCAGTTGCCAGACTTCATTGAAGGGCTGCTGGCCGCACCGGTTCAGCAGCTGCTCCAGGGTCCGGGAAAGCAGCTGCAGGTGACTTTGTGGGGCATGGTCGCGGATCACCCCGATCAGCCCCACCTGGTACTGGTGCCGCAGGCTGCGGACCTGGTGCGGCAGGTCGTCATGCGCCGGCGTCCCACTGTCGAGGGTGGGCAGCACATGCTGCGGCAGGCGGTGGTCCACGAAGGCATGTTCCGGAATCAGGCCCGCGCGACGTGCGTAGCGCAACAGGTTGATGGTGGGCAATAGCAGGGCAGGCGTCTCCCGGCCAAGGCTGTGCACGTAGTCGAGGTAGCGGGGCAGGAACAGGGCGGCGGAGATCAGCAGTTCGCAACCGCGTTCGTGCTTGAGCCGGTCCGGGTCGCCAATCGCGCTCAGCAGGGCCTGCATCTCGCCGACCAGACACAGGGCGCCCGGCAGTTCCAGCATGGTCAGGCAACCGCTCACCTGGCGCAGCCGGGCGTTGCAGCCGTCGAGTTCGCGGTTCTGGTCGGGATTGCGGTGAAAGCGTTCCAGGTCGCGGGCGACCTCGTCCAGGCTGTCCCGGATCTGATCCCGTACCAGTGCAAGTGGCCGCTGACGGGCCAGGGTGTGGATGTCCATGGCGCATCCTTAGAATTGTTATTGTTCGTCCTTCAATCTGAAATTTACGTATTGTCATGGCCACGGAAGCACACGGAAAGATTGCATTGCTGCCAATGGAAGCCACCCGTAGGAGCGGCCTTTGGCCGCGAATGGCCGGCGTACCGCACAGGGTTCGCGGCCAAAGGCCGCTCCTACAGGCGCCTTGCATTACGACGTGAATATTTTCCGTGTGCTTCCGTGGCCATCAAGGCCCTCAGGCTAATCCTTCCCGACGCCAGGGTCCAGTCTGCCCTTCAGCCCGCCAATTGGCGGGCTACGCCATTGAGGCCCTCGGCATCCTCCACCACCTGCTGGGTAAGCCGCAGTACGGCATCGATGTCCAGTCCCAGGGCGGTGAGCACCAGTGGTGGCGGGTTTTCCGCCGCGCCATCGCCGATGTCATAACCGCGCAGCAGCTGGTCGGCCAGCAGCACCAGCTGGGCATAGGCGGCGTGTTCCTCGCAATACTGTTCGTTGTGGTGTTCGCGTACCGCGGTGACCAGTTCGGCGGGCATGTCCCAGGCCTGCAGCAGGGCCGTACCCAGGCGCGTGTGATCGATGCCCAACAGGCGCCGTTCCACCAGGGTGATGGGGACCTGCGGGTTGAGTTCCACCGTTTTGTTGAGCAGGAAGAACTCCGGCTTGAACAAGTGGCCGAGTAGCAGGAAGCCCAGGTTGTGCAACAGGCCCGCCAGCCAGGCCAGGCCGGGCTTCAGGCCCAGCTGGCGCGGTGCGAGGTTGGCCAGCCCCTGGCACAGGGCGGCGCTGTAGACGGCATGGCGCCAGAAGGCGTGCAGGCCGATGGGACCGTCCCGCGGGATGTCGAAGGCCCGGCCGGCGGCCAGTCCCAGGGCCATGTTCAATACCGTCTCGAAACCCAGCACCCGGGTGGCCTGCTCGACGGATTCCACCGGCCCGCGATAGCCATAGTAGGCGGAGCTCGCGTAGCGCACGATCTGGGCGCTGAGACTGGGGTCGTGTGCGAGGGTGCCACCCAGCTGCGCGATGGTGGTGCGCGGGTCATTGCGCAGCCGCAACAGCTGATGCGCCATTTCCGGCATGGCTGGCAGCGTCTGTTGCTGTTCGATACGCCGCTGGATATCTTCCGGTGGGCACAATGCCGTCCACGGCTCCTGGCCGATGCCTTCCGGCAGGACGAAATCATAGGCCCCGTGGCTGGCCAGGGCCTGCGCCGGCCGGGCGATACGGCCCCAGCGGGAGGTGGCGTGCAGCGACTGGAAATCCCGCCCTTCGAGGCACAGCAGGGTGTCGTGGGAACCGGGCTCCAGGTAGACGCTGTCGAGCTGCGCCAGCCGTTCATCCACTACGGCCTCGAAGTCGAAGGGGGCGGCGATGGGCGGTATGGAGCCCGGTGCGCAGTCGGCGAAGCGGGGTGCGATCCGCTCCAGGGCGGCCGGACGCAGGCGGCGGCCCAGCAATCCCGTGATGGCGTCGAAGTCGATCAGGTGGTCAGCGGGCAGCACGGCCATCACCATGCCCTGGTGGTCGGCCAGGATGACGGCGCGCGCCAATCGCGACAGGGAAACGCCGGCATGCTTCGCCGCCTCCGTGAGGGAGATCGAAGGGGGGTGGCGGATGAGTGCATAGGGCAGGTTCATCCGTTCCAGGAACTGCTGAAGGGTGCTGGACAGCATGCGCGGTTTCCCGTAGTTCGGAATGGCCTCAGGATAGGCCGGGAGGGGACGCGAAACTGTGTGCCGGATCCCCTTTTCGAGCTTGGGGGCCGAGACGCGGGCCCGCTACAAGCATAGCCCTAAGGCGGGGAATCTGCCCGTCGGCCGGCGGGCTTAGGGAAAACGGCTCAGGGAGCGACCTCCGGCAGGGGAGGGGGTTCATTGGCCTGGTTGCGGGCGTCCAGGGAAGCGATCAATCCCTCGATGCCGCCGCGGCTGACCTCCTGGTTGAAGGAACTGCGGTAGGTGATGGCCAGGCTGACCCCTTCCACGATCACATCGAAGATCTTCCAGCCATCCGCGCTGAGATACATCTGGTACTGGACCACGGCGGTCTGGCTGTTTTCCAGCTTGATGAGCATGGTCACCACGGCATTGCGCTCGTCCTGGCGGGAGCGGGCGGGCGGATACTCGACATTGTCGCTATTGGCCAGGATCTGCTCCACGTAGGTCACCATGGCGGTGACATAGGAGCGGGTCAGCAGTTCCTGGAAGGCCCGGACCAGGCGCTGCTGTTGTTCCGGCGTGGCGTCGCGCCAGTGGCGGCCGCTCACCCAGCGGGTGATGCGCTCGAAGTCGATGAGCGGGATGACCGTGTTCTCGGCCAGCTGAAAGGCCACGTCCATGTCCTGCTGGACGGCCTCGCGCTGATCCTGCAGGGCCAGCACCAGCCGATCACCGGCCTGTATGACCATGTCGCGCGCCGAGGGCGCCGCGGCATGGGACCCGCTGGCGGTTTGCAGCCACATGAGGATAAGGAGCACAGAGAGTCGCATGGCCATGGAGTCGGGATTCCCGGGTGTGGTAATGTGTGAACAGCGCGCGATTGTACCTGAACCCCCCGGAACCTTCATCCGCGACCGTGCGGGTCGTATGGTTATACCGAGACGCTTTCGCGAGCGTGCTGTACCAGGGGTGTTGGATGTCATTCCCTCGGCGGTTCAGGCGAGCGAATTGACGCGACAACAATAAACCAGGGCCGGAGCCCCACCGCATGGCCGGTGGCCAGGCCCGCGGCGTTTCGAGGGGGCCGCCAGGCATGTACGATGCATTCTACGGTTTTCGGGAGAAACCCTTTTCCCTGTTGCCGGATCCCGACTACCTCTATCTCAGCCCCCAGCACGAGAAGGCCCTGGGCTTGCTGGAGTTGAGCCTGCACAACCAGGCCGGCTTCTGTGTCATCAGTGGCGAGATCGGTGCCGGCAAAACCACGCTCATTCGCAAATTGCTCACCCTGGCGAGCCCGGAATTCCGGGTTGGCCTGGTGTCCAATACCCTCGACAGCTTCGGCGAGCTACTGAACTGGATCCTGCTGGCCTATGATTTGCCGGGTGGTGGCACTCCGGTGGAGCAGCACGAGCGCTTTCTCGACTATGTCATTCAGCAGTACGGGCGTGGCCGGCGCACCGTGCTGATCATCGACGAGGCCCAGAACCTGGGCGTGGACGCCCTGGAAGAGCTGCGCATGCTGTCCAACGTCAACGCTGACAAACACCAGGTGTTGCAGGTGATCCTGGTCGGTCAGTCGGGCCTGCGGGACACCCTGAGGCGGCCCGAGCTGGCCCAGTTCGCCCAGCGTATCCTGATGGATTTTCACCTGGGTCCCCTGGGGCGCGAGGATACCGCCCACTACATCCGCCATCGCATCCTGGTGGCCGGGGCCGATCCGCAGCTCTTTACCGACGAGGCCGTCGCCGCGGTATTCCGTTACAGCGGCGGGGTGCCACGCATCATCAATCTGCTCTGCGACACGGCCCTGGTGTACGGCTATGCGG
>JAIVHA010000181.1 GCA_020201295.1 Lysobacteraceae bacterium
AGTGGCGACATCGCCCCCCGGGCCGCGCTGCGCGCCATCGACTGGGACGTGATGCTGTTCCTGTTCGGCATGTTCGTGGTGGGCCAGGCACTGGTGCAGAGCGGCTATCTCTACCAGCTCGCCTACGGCCTGTTCAGCCGCGCGCGGCCATCGACATCAGCCACCCCCTGGCCATCCTGCTGGTACCGGTGGGATTGAGCCAGCTGATCTCCAACGTGCCGCTGGTGGCCCTCTACCTGCCGCTGCTGCAGCATGCGGGCGCCGATCTCCAGGGACTCATGATCCTGGCGGCGGCCAGCACCGTGGCCGGCAACCTGCTGATCCTGGGCGCGGCCAGCAATGTGATCATCATCCAGAATGCCGAGCGCCAGGGCAGCAGGCTGGGTTTTTTCACCTTCGCCGCCGTGGGCATCCCGCTGACCCTGGGTAATCTACTGGTGTACGGGTGGTGGTTGCAGATCGGAGCGTGAGCCCAGGGGACGGGAGCTCGCCGGATCGCGGCTGAACATCCAGGCGGGCAGCCATTCGGCACCCCGCAGCAGGCGGTCGAGCAGGCGCCGGGTACCGGCGGCCGCGGTGGATTCGTCGTTGAGCCAGTAGCTGAAGGTGGCCAGGTAGATACTGGTCAGCACCGACTCCTCCAGGGCACGGCTGAGGTAGGCGGCTTTACAGTGGGCGGCCTCGCGCCACCACTGCACCGTGCGGCTCACCCGCAGCAGGCCGCGTGCCTGCATGTGCACGTGGCCCGGCTCCAGCCGGCCCTGGATCATCTGCCGGCTCACGCGCCGATGCTCGGCCAGGGTATCGAGCCAGACCATGAGCAGGCGGTGCAGGCGTTCCCGCAGGGGCAACTGTCCCAGGCCGGCATCGGCACCGGCCTGCAACAGGGCCGCGTCGGCACGGTCGAACCAGGCGTCGGTCAGGTCCTCCTTCTCGCGGAACTCCTGCCGCACCTGATCCAGGCCGATGCCCAGGGCCTCGGCCACCTGGAACAGCCGCAATTTTTCCCAGGAAGTCTGGCCCGCCAGTACCAGAGCCGTGTCGAGGATTTGATCCCGCAATGATTGCCGTTTGTTCATCTCTCTGCCCTCCCTTTCGGGCAAGTCTAGCAAACGCCCTTCGACCGTGCGGGTCCTGGCCATACCACGGATTCCGTTATACTTTTACGCACATGAAACATCTCGCCTTCATCGCAGCGCTGTGCGCCACGCCCGCGCTGGCCAGTGATCCGGACGCGGCAGACTGGTTCGACCAGGCCGAAGCGGAAGAGGCGCGCCTGCGCGAGATCAACACCGGCGTCCTGGAATTCCATCCCAAGGCGCCGGACAGGCGCATCCACCGCCTCTATAACCGCCTGGATATCGGCGCGGACAGCCTGACAAGCGGCTATGTGGACCTGTATCAATGCCACGCCAGCCTAGACCCCATTCACCGGGTCGAAATCCGCTATCGCTACAAGCACATGAAGGGATTGCGCCTGGAGACCTGGCAAGATATCGAGCGGGCCTGGGTGGAGGGTGATTCCGTACAGATGGTCAATGTGGAGGAAGGGGCTCGACTGTGCATCCGTGCCGAAATCAAAATATTACAAGCCCAGGCTGGAGGTGGTTACCTGTTGCGCAGCGGTCCCTTTCATCGCCGCTTTCTCGACGGCTATTTCCCCATGCAGGTCAGCCTGGATATCCGCTATCCCGAGACCTTGCTGCGTCTCGCCCACCTGGACCCGCAACCCCAACCGGGCCTGGGATTACGACAAGATCGCGACGGTCTGCGGGTGGACGCCCTGTTCTCTGGCATGCTGACCCTGGAGTTCGGTTTTCACGCGCCACCTGCTCGAAACACCCCGGACCACGGCTCCGATTAGCGCAGTGTAATCGGACGCGGAATGACGGGGTCCCCGGTCGGTCTGTAGCCATGATTACTGACCCTGTGCAATAGGGCGCAAGCCATGTGCCACATCTGTTGGCGGGTGTCGACCGCAGGGGTGAGGTGAGGCCGCGTAGCGGCCGAGAAGGTGCCCTGAGGCATGTATTCACGGCGTCCCGCCGGCAATTATGACACATGGCTCACCCTGACATACTGCCATCCCGCCAAGGTGGTTGCGCGGTACGCCCTGTGGCTCGCGCACCCGGTAATATGGGTATACTGTCACCATTATGATGAAGGTCGCCATGCCCACACCGCACACCCTGACCATCGATGGCAACCAGGCCGCCGCTATGGTGGCGCACCGGCTCAACGAGGTGATCGCCATCTATCCCATCACCCCGGCCTCGCCCATGGGCGAGTGGGCGGACGAATGGTCGTCGCGTGGCCAAAAGAATCTCTGGGGCACGGTGCCGCGCATCATCGAGATGCAGAGCGAGGGCGGCGCCGCCGGCGCCATCCACGGCGCCCTGCAGGCCGGTGCCCTGGCCACTACCTTCACCGCCTCCCAGGGGCTGCTGCTGATGCTGCCCAATATGTACAAGATCGCCGGTGAACTGACGCCGACGGTGTTCCACATCGCCGCCCGTTCCCTGGCCTGCCAGGCCCTGTCCATCTTTGGCGACCACAGCGATGTGATGGCGGCGCGCATGACCGGCTTCGCCCTGCTGTGCGCCAACTCGCCGCAGGAGGTCATGGACTTCGCCCTGCTGGCCCAGGCGGTCAGCCTGGAGAGCCGCATCCCGGTGCTGCATTTCTTCGACGGCTTCCGCACCTCCCACGAACTGGCCAAGCTCATACCCCTCGAGGACGACACCCTGGGCGCCATGGTCGACCCGGACTGGGTCGCGGACCACCGGGCGCGCGCCCTGTCTCCCGAGCACCCGGTGCTGCGCGGCAGCTCGCAGAATCCCGACGTGTATTTCCAGGCGCGCGAGACCGTCAATCCCTATTACCAGGCCTTTCCCGGTCTGTTGCAGGCGGCCATGGACCGTTTCGCCAAACTCACCGGACGCCAGTACCGCCTGTTCGACTATACCGGTTGCGCGGAGCCGGAACGGCTGCTGATCCTCATGGGCTCCGGGGCCGAAACGGCCCAGGAGACCCTGGACTGTCTCGTCGGCCAGGGCGAACGCCTGGGCCTGATCAAGGTGCGTCTGTACCGGCCCTTCGATCCCGAGGCCCTGCTGGCGGCCATCCCGGACAGTGTGCGCGCCATTGCCGTGCTGGACCGCACCAAGGAACCGGGGGCGGACGGCGAACCCCTGTACAAGGACGTGCTGACCGCCATTGCGGAGGCCTGGTCCCGTGGCGAGAGCCGGTTCCGCACCCTGCCGCGCACCATCGGCGGCCGCTACGGCCTGTCCTCCAAGGAATTCACCCCCGGCATGGTCAAGGCGGTCTACGACGAACTGGCCAAGCCACAGCCGAAGAACCATTTCACCATCGGCATTCACGACGATGTGAGCCATACCAGCCTGGACTGGGACGAGGGATTTCGCACCGATGCCCACGCAGACAGTTTCCAGGCCCTGTTCTACGGCCTGGGCAGCGACGGCACCGTCAGCGCCAACAAGAACAGCATCAAGATCATCGGCGAGGCCACAGACCTGCATGCCCAGGGCTATTTCGTCTACGACTCGAAGAAGGCCGGCGCGGTCACCGTCTCGCACCTGCGTTTCGGGCCCAAGCCCATCCATTCCAGCTACCTGATCGGTGACCAGGACGCGAACTTCATCGCCTGCCACCAGCCGGTGTTCCTGGAACGCTACCCCATGCTGGACAAGGCGGCGCCCGGTGCCGTGTTCCTGCTCAACTCCCCGGCCATCCCGGAACGGGTCTGGGCGAGCCTGCCGCGCGCCATGCAGGACCAGATCCTCGCCAAGGGTATCAAGCTCTACAGCATCGACGCATACGCCGTGGCGGAACAGGCCGGCATGGGCAAGCGCATCAACACCGTCATGCAGACCTGTTTCTTCGCCATCTCCGGCATCCTGCCTCGCGAGCAGGCCATCGCCGCCATCAAGGAGGCGGTGGAAAAGACCTATGGCCGCAAGGGCAAGCGCATCGTGGAGATCAACTTCAAGGCCATCGACGCCAGCCTGGCCGGCCTGCACGAGATCCCCGTCCCCGCCACAGCGGACAGCGACTTCGACATCCCCGCGCCGGTACCGGACACGGCCCCGGCCTTCGTGCGCCAAGTCACCGCCGAGATCATCGCCGGGCGCGGCGACGGCATCCCCGTCAGCCGCCTGCCCGCCGACGGCAGCTTCCCGCTCGGCACCGCCGCCTACGACAAGCGCAACCTGGCGCTGGAGATCCCGGTGTGGGAGCCGGAGCTCTGTACCCAGTGCGGCAAGTGCCCGTTGGTCTGCCCGCATGCCGCCATCCGCAGCAACATCTATCCCGAGGCGGCGCTCACCGATGCGCCCGAGGGTTTCCTGTCCCATCCCATGCTGGGCAAGGACTTCCCACAGGGCCTGCGCATCAGCTACCAGGTGGCGCCGGAGGACTGCACCGGCTGCGGCCTGTGCGTGGACATCTGCCCTATTCGCGACAAGTCCAACGCCAGCCGCAAGGCCCTCAACATGGCGCCACAGCCACCCCTGCGCGAGCAGGAGCGGCGCAACTGGGACTTCTTCCTCACCCTGCCCAACTACGACCGGCGCCTGGTCAAGACCAACACCCTCAAGGGCTCCATGGCCATGCAGCCCCTGTTCGAGTTCTCCAGCGCTTGCGTCGGCTGCGGCGAGACCCCCTACCTCAAGCTGGCCTCGCAGCTGTTTGGCGACCGCATGGTCGTGGCCAATGCCACCGGCTGTTCGTCGATCTACGGCGGCAACCTGCCCACCACCCCCTGGACGGTGAACCAGGAAGGCCGCGGCCCGGCCTGGAACAACTCCCTGTTCGAGGACAATGCCGAGTTCGGCCTGGGCATCCGCCTTGCCATCGACCAGCAGCGCGCCCAGGCGCGGGAACTGCTGGCAGCGCTGCGCGATGGCCTCGACGGGCCGCTGGTGGAGGCCATCCTCCAGGCCGATGAGCATGACGAGGCCGGTATCCATGAACAACGTCAGCGCGTCACCCGCTTGCGTGAGGCCCTGCAGGATCGCGACGATCCACGCGCCCGCTCCCTGCTGCAGCTGGCGGAGAACCTGTGCCGCAAGAGCGTCTGGATCGTCGGCGGCGACGGCTGGGCCTACGACATCGGCTACGGCGGCCTCGATCATGTGCTGGCCACGGGCGCCGACGTCAATATCCTGGTGCTGGACACGGAGGTCTATTCCAACACCGGCGGCCAGACCTCCAAGGCGACGCCGCTCGGCGCCGTGGCCAAGTTCTCCGCCGGCGGCAAGCCCACCGCCAAGAAGGACCTGGCGCTGCTGGCCATGGACTACGGGCATGTCTACGTGGCTCACGTGGCCTATGGCGCCAAGGATGTGCAGACCCTGCGCGCCTTTCTGGAGGCCGAGGCCCACCCCGGCCCCTCGCTGATCATCGCCTACTCGCCCTGCATCGCCCACGGCGTGGACCTGTCGCACAACCACCGCCAGCAGGACCTGGCGGTGAAGAGCGGCCACTGGCCCCTGTTCCGCTACCATCCCGCGCGGGCCGCGGAGGGCCGCAATCCCCTGCAGCTGGATTCCGCCGAGCCCTCCATCCCCTACCGGGCATTCGTCGAGACCGAGACCCGCTTCAGCATGCTGTGGCAGACCCACCCCGAGGCGGCCGAGGCCTTCCTGGAGCAGGCCCAGCGCGAGGTGCGGCAACGCTATCGCCACTACAAGCAACTGGCGGAATTGGACTGGAGCGGTGCCGAGGGAAAAGAAGTGAACCACAAAGACGCCAAGGACGCCAAGAAAGAGATATGAACCACCAAGGCGCCAAGAAAAACCCATGGGACTCTATTACTCTGGAGTCAGTATTGATCGCTACAGCCAAGTCCCGTCATTCCGGCGAATGCCGGAATCCATAGGTGTGGCGACATGGATGCCGGCCTGCGCCGGCTGAAAGCACTCGACATCCCCATCATCGCCAGTCTCAACGGCACCACCCTGGGCGGCTGGGTCGAGTACAGCAAGCTGCTCGAGGAGGCCGGCGCCGATGCCCTGGAACTGAACGTCTATTACGTTTTCTGCACCAGCAGGGGATCGGCCATGGGGAAGCCGACAGCTTTCATCCCGTGCCCGCCGACTACCACAGCTACCTGGACGCTTATCTGGAACAACTGCGCCGGCTGAAAGCACTCGACATCCCCATCATCGCCAGTCTCAACGGCACCACTTTGGGCGGCTGGGTCGAGTACAGCAAGCTGCTCGAGGAGGCCGGCGCCGATGCCCTGGAACTGAACGTCTATTACATCGCCGCCAACCTGGCGGAATCCAGTCATGATGTGGAACAGCGCTACATCGAAATCCTCCGTCAGCTGCGGCAACAGGTATCCCTGCCCATCACCATGAAGCTGTCGTCCCAGTTCAGCTCGCCGCTGCATTTCATCCAGCGCCTGGAGGAAGCGGGCGCCTCCGGGGTGGCACTGTTCAACCGCTTCTACTTGCCGGACATCGACCTGGAGACACTGAAGATCACCCCCACCCTGAATCTTTCCAGCTCCCACGAGGCACTGCTGCGGGTACGCTGGACTGCGCTATTGCACGGCCGGGTCAATGTTTCCCTGGCGGTCACCGGCGGCTTTCACACCGCCGGGGACGTGGTCAAGGCCCTGCTGGCCGGCGCCGACGTCACTCACCTGTGCAGCGCCCTGCTGGAACAGGGCCCGCAACACCTGGCACGGGTACTGGAGGATATGCAGCACTGGCTGGACGAGCACGAATACGAATCGGTGCGCCAGCTCAAGGGCAGCCTGAGCCAGCAGCACGCCATCGACCCCGCCGCCTACGAACGGGTCAACTACATCAGTGTGCTGGACAACTACACGCCGCCACCGGGCGTACTGCGCTGATGCCGCTGACCTCCACGCAACAGCAGGAAATCCGCGACCTCACCGCCGCCCGCATTGAGGAGGCCGCGCGCCTGTACCGGAAGAGCTTCGCGCCCATCCCCGTACAGTTCGATCTGCGCGGCCGCGCCGCCGGCCAGTTCCGCTTCCGTTGCCAGGGCAGGCAGCGGGAATACACCATCCGCTACAATCCCTGGGTATTCGCGGCCGACCTGGCCCATCACCAGTCCGATACCGTGGCCCATGAGGTCGCCCACTACATCGTGCACCTGCTGCACCCGGGCGCCAAACCCCATGGCCGGGAATGGAAGGCCCTGATGCGCCAGTTCGGCGCCACGCCAAAGGCCTGCACCCCCTACGACCTGACCGGGGTCCCGACGCGCCAGCAGGCACGCCATGTCTACCGCTGCGCCTGCCCCGGACTGCTCCATTCCCTGAGCACCACCCGCCACCGGCGCATACAGCAAGGCACCCGCTACCTGTGCCGAAGCTGCAAATCCAGTCTGCAAAACTTCGGGGTCAGGTCTTGCAATCCAACATCACAGGAAACAGGCGGGCCAGAATGACCTGCTTTCGGAATGTTGGATTGCAAGACCTGACCCCGGGCTAGCAAGACCTGACCCCGGGAATTTCCGCAATGGATCCATCATGAAAATACTGACCAGCCTGCTGGTACTGATCGCGCTCGCCCTGGCGGTGCTGTTCTGGGCAAAGCCCCCGCAAGCGCCTGAGCCACGAGCCGTGGAAGGCCTGCCCTGGCAGGTCGAGGTACTGGATGACGGCGGCAGCCGGGTGTTCGGCCTCACCCTGGGACGTGACACCCTGGGTGATGTCCTGTCCCGCCTGGGGCCCGACATGGAACTGGCCATCATCGTCGCCGGCGATGGCCCCGAATCCCTGGAGATGTACTACAGCCGTTACACCGCCGGGGTGCTGACCGGAAAGCTGGTGCTCAGCGGCGAGCTGGACGCTGTCACCCTGGCGGGTATGCGGGAACGTTCCGGACTACCTCGTTACCTGTGCATGATTTGCGTCATCCCGGCGCATGCCGGGATCCAGATACCCCGGCGGTCAATGAATTCCGGCATACGCCGGAATGACGATGATGGGATCGACGCTGCAAAGTCGTAACGTGCGGGACTTTGTTCCCGGCCAACGCTGGATCAGCGGGGCCGAATTGCAGATGGGCCTGGGTACCGTGCTGGGCAGTGATCGGCGCACCGTCACCATTCTGTTCCTGGCCACCGGCGAGACCCGCACCTATGCCAAGCAGGGCGCGCCCCTGGCGCGCGCGGAGTTCTTCCCGGGAGATTGCGTGCCCAGCCACGAGGGTTGGCAACTGCGCATCGCCTCGGTACGGGAAGACAACGGGCTGCTAATCTACAGCGGCCACGACGAACAAGGCCGGCCCGCCGAGCTGCCGGAAGGCGAACTGAGTAACTTTATCCAGCTGAGTCGTCCCAGCGAACGCCTGTTCAACGGCCAGATCGACAGCGATGCCTGGTTCATGCTGCGCGACCTGGCCCAGGAAGCGCGGCAACGCCTCAGCCACTCCGATCTGCGCGGCCTCTGCGGCGGGCGCACCAGCCTGCTGCCCCACCAGCTTTACATCGCCCACGAGGTGGCCAACCGCTATGCGCCACGGGTGCTGCTGGCCGACGAGGTGGGTCTGGGTAAAACCATCGAGGCCGGCATGATCCTGCACCAGCAGCTCATCACCGAACGTGCCCACCGCGTGCTGATCCTGGTTCCGGAAAGCCTCCTGCACCAGTGGCTGGTGGAAATGCTGCGCCGCTTCAACCTGTTCTTTCGCATCTTCGATGAAGAACGCTGCCGCGCCATCGAAGCGGAGGACCCCGGCTGTAATCCCTTCCACGCCGAACAACTGGTGCTCTGCGACCTGGAATTCCTGGCACGCGACCCCGCGCGCCTCGCGCAGGCAGCGGCGGGCAACTGGGACCTGTTGGTGGTGGACGAAGCCCATCACCTGCACTGGTCAGCGACGCAGAGCAGTCCGGAATACGACTGCGTGGCGCGCCTGGCCGCCGCCACCCGGGGCGTGCTGCTGCTTACCGCCACACCCGAGCAGCTCGGCAAGGAAAGTCATTTCGCCCGCCTGCGCCTGCTGGATCCCGATCGCTTTGCCGACTTCGAACGCTTCCTGGTCGAAGAGCAAGGCTACGAACCCATCGCCCAGGCCGTGGAAGAACTGCTGGGCGGTGAACGGCCGGGTGCGGCCAGCCTGGCGACACTGCGCACCACCCTGGCCGAGGGGGACAACCAGCTTCTGCTGGATCGACTGCTGGACCCCGGCACCCGCCCGGCGGAACGGGAGCAGGCCCGTGAAGGCCTGGTGGAACACCTGCTCGACCGCCACGGCACCGGCCGCATCCTGTTCCGCAACACCCGTGCGGCCACCCGCGGCTTTCCCGAACGACAGCTGCACGCCTGGCCCCTGCCCTTGCCGTCGGTCTACCGCGGTGACGATCCGCTACTGCCACTCGCCGATGCCGAACAGGGCTGCCCCCTGCTGGTCTGCTCCGAGATCGGCAGCGAGGGACGCAATTTCCAGTTCGCCCAGCACCTGGTCCTGTTCGACCTGCCCCTGCATCCGGATCTGCTGGAACAGCGCATCGGCCGCCTCGACCGCATCGGCCAGGACGGCAGCATTCATCTGCATGTACCCTACCTGCAGGACAGTGCTCAGGCGCTGCTGCTGCGCTGGTATCACGAAGGGCTGGATGCCTTTCTTCATACCTGTCCGACCGGCGCGGCGATCTACGCGAGCATGGAAGCCGCGCTGCATGCGGCCCTGCGCCATCCTGACCAGAATGTGGATACACTCATCGAAACCACACGCCACCAGCGCATCGCCCTCGGTGAGGCCCTGCAGCGGGGTCGCGACCGCCTGCTGGAATACCAGTCCTGTCGGCCACGGGTCGCCCAGGCGCTACAGGCCCGCGCCGAGCGGGAGGATGCCCACTCCAGCCTCGCATTCTTCATGGATGCCGTCTTCGATGCCTTCGGGGTACAGGTAGAGCCACACAGCCAGGAGCGCCTCATCCTCCACCCCGGCGAACAGATGATCGGAAACTTCCCCGGCCTGCCGGAAGATGGCCTGACCATCACCTATTCCCGCACTACTGCTCTCGCCTACGAGGATGTGCAGTTCCTCACCTGGGAGCATCCCATGGTCAACGCCGCCCTGGATCTGGTGCTGAGCCAGGAATTCGGCAACTGCGCCCTCAGCGCCCTGCGTTATCCACAGGTAAAACCCGGCACCCTGTTGGTGGAGTGCCGCTACCTGCTGGAATCCAGTGCCCGCGCCGAATTGCAATCCAGCCGATATCTGCCGCCCACCCGGTTGCGGGTGGTCCTGGACGAACAGGGCCGCACACACCAGGACAGCATGGGGAGCGCCTACATCGAAGCCCACCAGATGCCCGTGGAACCTGAAACCGCCTTCAAGATCGTGCGTGTCAAACAGGCTGAGCTGCGCCGCATGATCGGCGTTGCCGAAGAACAGGCCAGCCATGAGGTGCCTGCCCTGCTGGAGGCGGCGCGGCGCCAGGGCTCCAACATCCTCGAGGGTGAGATCCAGCGCCTCCAGGCCCTGCGTCAACTGAACCCCAATGTGCGCCAAGAGGAAATCGCTTTTTTCGAGAGTCAGCTGAAAGCGCTCATGACGGCCTTGT
>JAIVHA010000182.1 GCA_020201295.1 Lysobacteraceae bacterium
CCCGAATACCGCCGCATCAATCATCGGCAACGTTGCACTCTGATCGATAGATAAGGTCTATCAGTAGCATCTTAACAATCAATTGGATGCTGATCCCGGGACTGTCTACGATGGTCTCCAGCAGCAGAACGTCCTCTGCTCCAAACCTCAAACAGGAGTTACACCATGTCCACCGTAACCGAAACCCAGGCATACGGCATGCCCCAGATCAACGCCCCGGCCCCGGACTTCGAGGCCAAGACCACCCATGGTGTCAGGAAGCTTTCCGACTACCAGGGCAAGTGGCTGGTGCTGTTCTCGCACCCCGCCGACTTCACCCCGGTGTGCACCACCGAGTTCATAGGCTTCGCCAAGGCCTACCCGGACTTCCAGAAGCTCAACTGCGAGCTGCTCGGCCTGTCCATCGACAGTTACTACTCCCACGTCGCCTGGGTGCGCAACATCAAGGAGAAGTTCGGTGTCGAGATCCCCTTCCCGATCATCGAGGACCTGAGCATGAAGGTGGCCAAGGCCTACGGCATGATCCACCCGGGAGCCGCCGATACCTCCGCGGTGCGTGCGACCTTCATCATCGATGACAAGGGCATCCTGCGGGCCATGGTCTACTACCCCATGACCAATGGCCGCTCGATCCCGGAGTTCGTGCGCCTGGTCACTGCCTTGCAGACCTCGGACCAGAACAAGGTCGCCACCCCGGAAGGCTGGCAGCCGGGAGACAGGGTCATCGTCCCGCCGCCCGCTACCGCAGAGGATGCCGAGAAGCGCATGAACGAAGGCTACGAGTGCACCGATTGGTACTTCTGCAAGAAGGCGCTGTAATACTCCACCCACAGTCGCCCCGATCCGGGGCGGCTTTTTAATGGGCATCAGCCCATGCCGATCCCGTCGATCCTGACGCCACCAGGATGGGCGCGAACCGCGCGCGGCTGATGTGCCGGTAGCTGGGCGCCGGTTTGCGAGTACAATGGCCGCTTTGGTCTGAATGGAATTGCCCCTCCGGGGCCCGCGCCGCATGTCCGATCCGCTGAACCTGTTCTGCACCACGCCCAAGGGCATGGAACCCCTGCTGGCCACGGAGCTGGAGGCCCTGGGGGCGGTTGGCATCGAGCCGGCCACGGCCGGGGTGGGCTGCCGGGGTGACCTGGAGGTCGCCTACCGCATCTGTCTCTGGTCGCGCACCGCCAACCGCCTGCTGCTGTCCCTGGCGCGCTTCCCGGCGGAGACGCCGGAGGCCCTCTATGCCGGCATCCTGGCCATCGACTGGGCCACCCACATGGGCCCGGACGACACCCTGGCGGTGGATGCCAATGTCAGCAACTCGCTAATCACCCACAGCCGTTATGCGGCCCTCAAGGTCAAGGACGCCATTGTCGACCAGTTCCGCGAGCGCCATGGCCGCCGTCCCTCGGTGGACACGGAGCAGCCCTCGCTGCGTATCAATGTCTATATCTACCGCGACCAGGCGCGCCTCAGCCTGGACCTGTCCGGCGAGAGCCTGCACCGACGCGGCTACCGCGCCCACAACACCCCCGCGCCGCTGAAGGAGAACCTGGCCGCCGCCATCCTGTTGCGTGCCGGCTGGCCAGCCATTGCGGAGCGGGGCGGGGCGCTGGTGGACCCCATGTGCGGTTCCGCAACCCTGCCCATCGAGGCGGCCCTCATGGCCGGGGACGTGGCGCCGGGCCTGCTGCGCCAGTACTACGGCTTCCTCGGCTGGCGCGGCCACGACATCGAGCGCTGGAAGGCCCTGCGCCAGGAGGCCGAGGCACGGCGCCTGGCCGGGGCCGGGCGCATCCCGCCCATCTTCGGCTTTGATGCCGATGCCCAGGCCGTCAAGCTGGCGCTGGACAATGTCGCGGCGGCGGGCCTGCAGGGCAAGGTCCATGTGGAACGGCGCGATGCCCGCGACCTGCGCGCCATGGCGCGCATGCAGGCGCATCCCGGCCTGGTGGTGGTCAACCCGCCCTATGGCGAACGCATCGGCCGCGACAGCGACCTGCCGCAGCTTTACTACGAGTTGGGGCAGATGCTCCAGCGTGAGTTTCGCGACTGGCACGCCGCCCTGTTCACCGGCAACCCGCCCCTGGCCCGTAACCTGGGCATCCGCTCGCAGGAGACCTGGACCCTCTACAACGGCGCCATCGAGTGCAAGCTGCTCAACTATCGCTTGTCGGAAGACATGTTCATCAGCGTACCGGAGCCTTCGCCAAGGGCACGCTCACGGGAGCGCGACCTGGCCCCGGCCGCGCTCGGCACGCGTACCGCTGGCGCGGGAATGCTCGCCAATCGTCTGCAGAAGAACCTCAAGAACCTGGGTCGCTGGGCACGCCAGCAGGGCGTGGACTGTTATCGCCTCTATGATGCCGACCTGCCCGAATACGCCATCGCCCTCGATCTCTACCAGGGCGACCAGCTGTGGGCCCATGTGCAGGAATACGAGGCCCCCGCCACCATCGACCCGGACAAGGCCGATGCCCGCCTGCGTGATGCCCTGGGGGTGATCCCCGAGGTGCTCGGCATCCCGCCGGAGCAGGTCTTTCTCAAGGTGCGCCAGCGCCAGAAGGGCAAGGCCCAGTACGAACGCAAGCAGGAACACGGGGCCTTTTACCCGGTGCGCGACAGCGCGGCGCGCTGCTGGGTGAATTTCACCGACTACCTGGATACCGGTCTGTTCCTCGACCATCGTCTCACGCGGGAAATGATCGGCCGGATGGCGCAGGACAAGCGTTTTCTCAACCTGTTCTGCTACACCGGCGTGGCCACGGTGCATGCCGCCCTGGGCGGCGCCCGCTCCACGGTTTCGGTGGACATGTCCAGGACCTACCTGGACTGGGCGCGGCGCAACCTGCGTCTCAATGACTGTGCCGATGCCAAACATGAACTGGTGCAAGCCGACTGCCTGGCCTGGCTGGAGGAGGCGGCGCAACAGGCTTCGCCGTGGCAGGGTTTCGATCTCATCTTCCTCGATCCGCCGACCTTTTCCACTTCCAAGCGCATGGAGCAGACCTGGGAGGTGCAGCGCGACCATGTGCGGGTGATCCGCCAGGCCATGCAGCTGCTGACGCCCGCCGGCGTGCTGCTGTTCTCCACCAACTTCCGCAAGTTCAAGCTGGACACCGAGCGCCTGGCGGAGTTGGACATCGAGGACATCAGCCGCCGGACGCTGCCACAGGATTTTTCCCGCAACCCCAGGATTCACCAGTGCTGGTTGCTGCGCCATCGCCAGGGTGCGTGATCGTAGGAGCGGCCTTTGGCCGCGAACCCTTTTTGGCGAACCATTCGCGGCCAAAGGCCGCTCCTACGGGCAGGACATGTTTGCACGGGTGATTATTTGTAGGTCGGACTTCAGTCCGACGAGGTTTTTTCGAACATGCTGAACGCCACCAACCTCGCCATTCGCCGCGGACCCCACCAACTGTTCCACGGCGCCAGTTTCACCATCCACCAGGGCAACAAGGTGGGCATCACCGGTGCCAATGGCACCGGCAAGTCGAGCCTGTTCGCCCTTATTCGTGGTGAACTGCAGGCCGACGAGGGCGAGCTGAGCCTGCCGCCCAAACTCATCATCGCGCACGTGGCGCAGGAGACGCTGGCCAGCGAGCGCAGCGCACTGGACTATGTGCTGGATGGCGATGGCGAGCTGCGTGCCCTGCAGGCGGCCCTGGCCGAGGCCGAGGCGCACGGCGATGGCGCGCGGCTGGCGCACCTGCATGCGGACCTGGAACACATCGGCGCGTATACCGCCGAGGCGCGCGCCGCACGGCTGCTGCATGGGCTGGGTTTCCAGCCGGAACAGTACCGCGCCGCGGTACAGACCTTCTCCGGTGGCTGGCGCATGCGCCTCAACCTGGCCCAGGCCCTCATGTGCCGGTCCGACCTGCTGCTGCTCGACGAGCCTACCAACCACCTGGATCTGGATGCCGTGCTATGGCTGGAGGAGTGGCTGCAGCGCTATCCCGGCACCCTGTTGCTGATCTCCCATGACCGCGACTTCCTGGACCGGGTGGTGAACCGTATCGCCCACATCGAGCGCGAGGGCATCGAGCTCTATACCGGCAACTACAGCGCCTTCGAAACACGCCGCGCGGAAAAGCTCGCCCAGCAGCAGGCGGCGCATGAGAAGCAGCAGCGCGAGCGGGCGCACATCCAGGCATATGTGGACCGTTTCCGTGCCCAGGCCACCAAGGCGCGCCAGGCCCAGAGCCGTATCAAGGCACTGGAACGCATGGAGGACATTGCCGAGGCCCATGTGGATTCGCCCTTCCACTTTTCCTTCCGCGCGCCACGCAAGCTGCCGAACCCGCTGCTGCGCCTGGAAGCGGCCGCCGTGGGCTATGGCGACCAACCGCTGCTGAACGGGATCAACCTGGGCCTCGCGCCCGGTGCGCGCATCGGCCTGCTGGGTCCCAACGGCGCCGGCAAGTCCACCCTCATCAAGCTGCTGGCGGGGGAACTGGCAGCGCGCGCCGGCCAGCGTCTCCCGGCGCAGGACCTGGACATCGGCTATTTCGCCCAGCACCAGCTGGAACAGCTCGATCCCCAGGCCACGCCCCTGCAGCACCTGCTACGCCTCGATCCCCGGGCCGGCGACCAGGACCTGCGCAATTACCTGGGTGGTTTCGGTTTCAATGGCGACCGCGCGGTGGAGGCGGTGGCACCCTTCTCGGGGGGTGAGAAGGCGCGCCTGGTGCTGGCGCTGCTGGTCTACCAGCGCCCCAACCTGTTGTTGCTCGACGAACCCACCAACCATCTGGACCTGGAGATGCGCCTGGCCCTGTCCCTGGCCCTGCAGGAGTACCCGGGCGCCATGGTGATCGTCTCCCATGACCGCCACCTGCTGCGTACCGTTACCGACCAGTTCTACGTCGTACACCAGGGCGGCCTGGAGGCCTTCGACGGCGACCTGGAGGATTACCGCCAGTACCTGGCGGCCCGTGAGGCCGCGGAGGAATCCGGCAGTACGGAGCCGGCACCGGAACACAGTGCCACGGCGCGCAAGGACCGCCGCCGTGACGAGGCGGAGCAGCGCAAGCGCCTGCAGCCCCTGCGCAAGGAACTGCAGCGTCTGGAGGCGGAGCTGGACAAGCTGGCTGCGGCCAAGACCAGGCTCGATGAACAACTGGCGGACACCGGTCTCTACGAGGATGGCCAGAAGGAACGGCTCAAGACCCTGTTGATGGAACAGGCCACCCTCGAGCGCAGGTTGGCAGAAACGGAAGAGGCTTGGCTGGCCGCCGGTGAGGCGCTGGAAACGGCCGAGAAAGCGATGTAGGAGCGGCCTTTGGCCGCGAATATTCGCGGCCAAAGGCCGCTCCTACAGGCACTCGCTTAAGGAAGCCCTGATTTATCCGTCATGCCCGCGTAGGCGGGCATCCATGTTTCTGAAATACCTGGATTCCCGCCTACGCGGGAATGACGGACAGGTGATTGATCAGTGCTTCCTTAAAGCGCGCGCGGCCGCGAAATCCAGCCATGTAATCCGGAATGACGGGCTCGGCTGTTCCCCTGTTCATTCCGGAAACACGCGCAAGTAGAGCGCGAAACTGGCATAGGCCATGACCGGCAGCACCAGTGCCAGCAATGGCAGCAGCAGGATCGAGACCAGGATGGTGCCGGTCAGCAGCAGGCCCCAGGCGATGCTGACGAAAAAATTGCGCAGCACCAGGCTGACGCTGGCATGGACCGCCTGAATCAACGTCGCGCGACGCTGATGGAGCAGCGGCACGGAAAACGCGGACACGGCGAAAACGAAGAACGCCAGCACCGCGCCCGTGAGAGAGCTCCACAGGGTGAAGGCAAGCTTGTCTTCCTGGAGCTGGTTCAGCCACGGCAGCTGGCTCGTGGTGTCGAACCCGCCGATCATGAAGCTGTACAGGATCGCGGCATCGGTGATCCAGATCATGAACAGGAAGGCGCACAGCAGCGCAACCGCCCACAGCCCCGCCGGTGCCTGGCGGAAACCTTCAAGGGCATCACGGATGTCGGGCTGCCGACCACTGGCCAGTGTC
>JAIVHA010000183.1 GCA_020201295.1 Lysobacteraceae bacterium
AACGGAACAGGCCGCCACCACCAACGAGATCAAGACCACGGTCATGGAGATCTCGGCCACTTCCAAGGAACTGGTGCAGACCATGAACGAAGTCACCGACGTGGCCTGGAAAACCTCGGAAGGCGCCAATCAGGGCCGCCGCTCCCTGCAGCGCATGGAAGAGACCATGCGTCACATGATGGAGGCCACCGCCGCCATCAGCGCCAAGCTGGCGGTATTGAGCGAGAAGGCCGGCAACATCAACACCGTGGTCACCACCATCACCAAGGTGGCCGACCAGACCAACCTGCTTTCCCTCAATGCCGCCATCGAGGCGGAAAAGGCCGGCGAATACGGGGTTGGCTTCGCCGTGGTGGCCACCGAGATCCGTCGCCTCGCCGACCAGACCGCGGTGGCCACCTGGGATATTGAACAGATGGTGAAGGAGATGCAGTCCGCCGTCTCCGCCGGCGTGATGGGCATGGAGAAGTTCTCCGAGGAAGTGCGCAGGGGCGTGAGCGATGTGGACGAGGTGAGTGGCCAGCTTGGTCACATCATCGAACAGGTGGAGACCCTGATTCCGCGTTTCGAGGAGGTACACGAAGGCATGCAGGCGCAGGCACAGGCCGGGCAGCAGATACGTGACACCATGGTGCAATTGAGTGAATCGGCCTCCCAGACGGCGGAGTCACTGCGCCAATCCAGCGGTGCCATTCAGCAACTGAACGATGCCGCCCGTGGCCTGCAAGGCGCCGCCGCCAACTTCAAGGTCAACGACTGACAGGGGCCGCCACATGCTGTTGCTGGTGTTTCAGCTGGGTTCGAGCCGCTATGCCCTCGAGGCGCAGGCGATCAGCGAAGTGGCGCCCTATGCCCGGCTGGAGCCCATCGCGCAGGCACCCGCCTATGTAGCCGGGCTGTTCGATTACCGGGGCGAGCTGGTACCGGTGATCGACCTGCGCCACCTCGTCCAGGGGCAAGACTGCAACCGCCACATGACCAGCCGCATCATGCTGGTGGACTATCCACTGCCGAGCGGCGGACAGCGCCTGCTTGGCCTGCTGGCCGAACAGGTCACCGAAACCCTCAAGGTGAACGGGGATGACTTCACCCGCGCCGGTGTGCATATCGAGGACACGCCCTACCTGGGCGATATCACGCGCGATGAAAAGAGCATGATCCACCTGTTGCGCCCCACGCAACTGCTGCCGGATACGGTGTGCAGGCAACTCTTCGCGCCGGAGCCCGCCTGATGTCCCTGGTCGCCATCGAACAGCTGCTCAAACAGACCATGGGGCTGGATGTCCATACCATAGGGGAATCCAGCATCCTGCGTGCGGTCCAGCGTCGTCAGGAACAGCTGCATCTGGACAGCGATCTGGACGCCTATTACCAGCTGCTGCGCAGCACGCAAACCGAACTGGAAACCCTGATCGAGGAGATCGTGATACCGGAAACCTGGTTCTTCCGCGATCAGCGTCCTTTCGATGCGTTCAAACGCCTGGTACAGGAGGAGTGGCTAGCCCGATGCGGCGGGCAGATCCTGCGCATTCTCAGTATCCCCTGTTCCACCGGTGAAGAGCCCTATTCCATCGCCATGGCCTTGCACGATCTCGGTCTTCCCGCGACCCGGTTCCATGTCGATGCCGTGGACATCAGTGCCCGCAACCTGGTACGTGCCCAGCATGGTCGCTATCGCAACAATTCCTTCCGGGTTCATGACCTGAGCTTCCGGCAGCGCCATTTCACTCTCGTGGACGACGAATACCAGCTCGAGGAACACATCCGCGGCCTGGTGCATTTTCGGCAGGGCAACCTGCTCGATCCGGCTTTCTTGAATGGGGTGGCGCCCTATGACGTGGTGTTTTGTCGTAACCTGCTCATTTACTTCGATCGTGCCACCCAGGAACAGTCCCTGCAGGTGCTGCGCAAGCTGCTGAAGGATTCGGGGGTGTTGTTCATCGGACACGCCGAGGCGGGGCTGTTCCTGGACAGTTGGCAGGCCTCCAGCCGATATCCCAGCGCCTTCGCCTTCCGCAAACTTCGCGATGAACGGCGTGCCAGGGAGCGCCCCGATCCCGCCCTGCCACGACCGAAAAAAAGCAAACGACCGGCGAGCCGACCTTCCACTGCCAAACCGGCCGCCCCCGACCCGGCTCCACGGACCAGGACCGCTACCGCGCGGGTTGCGGACAACGACCTGCGGGAGGCCTTGTTGCTGGCCAACCAGGGTCACCTGGCCGAGGCCGCCAACCTCTGCGAACAGCACCTGCAGCAACAAGGCCCTTCGGCGGAAGCCTTCCACCTGCTCGGCCTGGTGCGCGAGGCCACGGGGCAGTCGACGGAAGCCGAAGGTTTTTGGCGCAAGGCCCTGTATCTCGAACCCCATCACCTGGAGTCCCTGACCCACCTTGCCCTGCTGTGCGAACGGCGCGGCGAGCGGCGCGAAGCGCAGTTATTGCGCCAGCGCACTGAGCGCGTGGCGGCCCTAGCGGGAGGCGACAAGGCATGAGTTCGAACACCGCGCCCAAGCAAATCATCCTGGAGGACTGCTGGAACCGGATCGGAGTATGGTCCGCTGCCGGTTCCAGCTGCGAAATCCTGCAGCGCGTCACCCATTGCCGTAATTGCGAACGCTATACGGAGGCCGGACGGCGCATCCTCGACCGCCCCATGCCGGAGGGCTACCAGGAGGAATGGAGTCGGGTCTACAGTTGCAAGAAGAAACAGCACGCACCACATACCCATTCCGTGGTGATCTTCCGCCTGGGCGATGACTGGCTTTCCCTCCCCAGCCACCTGGTGCGCGAGATCACCACACTCAAACCCATCCACGGCCTGCCTCATCGCGGCCAGGGCCTGATCCGTGGCCTGGTGAACATCCGCGGTGAGCTGCGCATCTGTATTTCACTTGGCAGCCTCCTGGGCCTGCGCCAGGGTGAACTCACCAACCGGGACCTGGGTTACGACGTGTTTGCGCGCATGATGCTCATCGAGCGGGATAGTGACCAGTTCGTGTTTCCCGTGACCGAGGTACAGGGAACCCATCGTTTCGCTGGCCATGATCTGCGCACAGTGCCCACCACCCTTGGCAAGGCCAAGGCCACGTACACCCGCAACATCCTGCAATGGAAGGAGCGCAACGTCGCCTGTCTCGACGAGGAACTGCTGCTCTATGCCCTGAAAAAGGAACTCTCATGAGTGAAGGCGAAGACCAGGGCCTGGGGAATTTCTCGCTGCTGGAACTGTTCCGCATCGAGGCGGAAAGCCAACTCCAATCCCTGTCCGAGAATCTTCTGGCACTGGAGCAGGATGCCGGCAATGGCGCGGCCCTGGAGGCGTGCATGCGCGCCGCCCATTCCCTCAAGGGAGCCTCGCGCATGGTGGATATCGAGGCCGGCGTGCGCATCAACCATGCCCTGGAGGATTTGTTCGTCGCGGCTCAGGAAGGTCGCCTGCGCATCGATGCCGATCATATCGACCACTGCCTGTTGGCACTCGATCTGCTGGGCAGCCTTTCCAGGCTCACGGAAGCTGAACTGCCTGCCTGGCAAGCCAGCCATGAGGCGCGCATCCAGTCTCTGACCAAGGCATTGGAGGGCGCCCCTGCCGCCGACTCAGCGGCGCACAAGCCTACGCCGTCCCCGGAACCAAAGTTCAACGAGCAGGCATCACCTGTCGATACTCGTGGATTCACGGCCGACGAAACCATGCTCGATCTGTTCCGCGCCGAACTGGACAGCCATGGCCCGGTGCTCAATGAAGGCCTGTTGCAACTGGAACAGAATCCCAACGACAAGACCCAGCTGGAGGCCCTGATGCGCGCCTCCCATTCCATCAAGGGTGCGGCGCGCATGGTGGATGTGGACTGTGGCGTGCGTATCGCCCACGCCATGGAGGACATCTTCGTGGCGGCCCAGGACGGCCGGCTCGATCTGAATCCGGAGCAGATCGATGTGCTGCTGCGCGGGGTGGATCTGCTCACCCGGATCGCCCGCGTCCGCACCGCGGACTCGCCGCAGTGGCTGCAGCAACAAGCCGGCGAGGTCACTGACCTGCTGCACAACCTGCACCTGGTACTGGAAGGCGGCACCCCGATCGCCCCCGTGACCAGGCAGGAGACCGCGCCTGCCGAACCGACGACCGCGACCGTGGTGGAACGGGCGAACCCGCGGGCAAGCCTGGACACCGCCATCCGCGTATCCCCGGAAAGCCTCAATCGGTTGATGGGCCTGGCCGGCGAAGTACGGGTGGAATCCCGCTGGTTGCGTCCCTTTGCCGAGGGCTTGGTACAGGTCAAGCACCGCCAGGTGGAGCTCATTGCCATTCTCGATCGCCTCAGTGAAGCGGTGAACAATCATCAGCCCGGCGAATACGTCGCATGCCTGATCAGCGAGGCACAACACAAGGCCGGACAGTGCCGGCACCAGCTCGCCGACCGGCTCGGGGAGCTGGAGGAATATGACCGGCGCAGCCACAACCTCGCCGACCGCCTCAACTGGGAGGTGGTGGCCAGCCGCATGCGCCCCTTCAGTGACGGCGTCCAAGGCTTCCAGCGCATGGTACGCGACCTGGCTCGCAGCCTGGACAAGGACGTGAGACTGGTGATCGAGGGCCTGGGCACCCGGGTGGACCGTGACATCCTCAGCAAGATCGAGGCGCCGTTGAATCACCTGGTACGCAATGCCATCGACCATGGTGTGGAAACGGTGGAGGAACGCCGCGCCGCCGGCAAACCAGAACAGGCCACCATCACCCTGGAAGCCATGCACAGTGCCGGCATGCTGTCCATTACCGTGCGCGACGACGGGCATGGCATCGAAGTGGAAAACCTGCGCGGCAAGGTGGTGGAAAAGGGGCTTACCAGCGCCGAAATGGCCGCCAACCTTTCCGAGGCGGAGCTGATGGAATTCCTGTTCCTGCCCGGCTTTTCCACCCGCGACCAGGTCACCGAGATCTCCGGGCGCGGCGTGGGCCTGGACGTGGTGCACAGCGCCGTGCAGGAAATGCGCGGCATGGTACGCGCCACATCCACGCCTGGCCAGGGATTGCAATTCCACATGCAGCTACCCCTCACACTTTCGGTGGTGCGCGCCCTGCTGGTGGAAATCGGCGGTGAACCCTATGCCTTCCCTCTGGCGCGTATCGATCGCACTCTCAGCATCCATCGCGACCATATCGAGACCATGGAGGGCCGGCAGTACTTCACCCTCGGTAACCAGCACATCGGCATGCTGTCCGCTCACCAGGTATTGGAGCTGGAAGACACGGAGCGCCATGAAGACACACTGCCCATCGTCGTCTTGGGTGAACGCATGGATCGCTATGGCCTGGCGGTGGATCGTTTGCTGGGTGAGCGCAACCTGGTGGTCCAGACCCTGGACTCACGCCTGGGCAAGGTGCAAGACGTCAGCGCAGCAGCCATTCTCGAGAACGGCTCACCCTGCCTGATCCTTGACGTGGACGATCTCATCCGCAGCATCGATATCCTGATCGCGGGTGGACGCCTCGATCACCTGGGTGAAAAAAGAGCCAGCCATCACATACACCGTGGCAAGCGCGTACTGGTGGTGGACGATTCCATCACCGTGCGCGAGGTGGAGCGCAATATGCTCGTCTCCCGTGGCTACGCCGTAGATGTGGCCGTGGACGGCATGGATGGTTGGAACGCGGTACGTACCGGCCACTACGACTTGGTGATCAGCGATGTGGACATGCCGCGCATGAACGGTTTTGAATTCGTCGCTCACATCAAGGACGACCCTACCCTGAAATCGACCCCGGTCATGATCGTTTCCTACAAGGATCGCGAGGAAGATCGCGCCCGCGGCCTGGAGGTCGGAGCCGACTACTACCTCACCAAGGGCAGTTTTCACGACGAGACTCTGCTCGACGCGTCATCGCCTCGGATCCCGGCCATACCCTGGCATGGACAGCGGAAAATGGCCGTGAAGCCGTCGCCAAGGCACGCGACCATACACCGGACATCATCCTGATGGACCTGATCATGCCGGACATGGATGGTGTCGAGGCCACCCGCCAGATCATGGCCCACAGCCCCTGCGCCATCCTGGTGGTCACCGCCTCGGTGCGCGAAAACACCCCCAAGGTCTTCGAGGCCATGGGAGCCGGGGCCCTGGATGCCGTCAATACCCCTGTCCTGGGCGCCTCGGGTACCGGTAAGGGACGCACGGCCCTGCTGGCCAAGCTGGACACGGTGAAGATGCTCCTGCGCGGCCAGGCACGCCTGGACGCCGCCCTGGGCAAACCGAAACCCTGTGCCCACGATCACCCGGAGCAGCAGCTGATCGCCATCGGCGCCTCCACCGGTGGCCCGGCCGCCCTGGCGGAAGTGCTGGGTGCACTGCCGCAGGACATCCCGGCGGCCATCGTGGTGATCCAGCACGTGGATGAACAGTTCGTGGCCAGTTTTGCCGAGTGGCTGGGCGGCCGCACCCAGCTGCCGGTACGCCTGGCGCAGGAAGGCGAAGCACCGCGGCCCGGCACGGTACTCGTCGCTGGCCGCCACGACCACCTGGTACTGAAGGCCGACCAGCGGCTGGGCTACCGCGCTGAGCCAGTGGATTATCCCTACCGGCCCTCGGTCAATGCCTTTTTCTCCAGCCTGGTGGCCCACTGGCGGGGCGAGGTCACCGGGGTGCTGCTGACGGGCATGGGCCGGGATGGTGCCGAAGGCCTGCTGGCCCTGCGCGGCCAGGGTTGGCATACCCTGGCTCAAGATATGGCTACATCGGCCGTTTACGGTATGCCGAAGGCTGCTGCCGAACTGGATGCGGCAGTATCCATATTGCCGCTCGGAGCCATTGGGGGCTCCATAGCTAATCGGCATAAAAAACATAAAGTTGCGGCAGAACGAGGCTCATGATGGGGAACAAGGCGCCCGTGCAAGGGGAACAGGCGGAAAGCCCGAACTGGGCGGTGGTGCTGCTGGTGGACGACCAGGCCATGGTCGCCGAGGGCATCCGTCGCATGCTGGAACACGAACCCGGCATCGAATTCCATTACTGCAGCGACCCCAAGACGGCCATCAATATGGCCGTGCAGGTCAAGGCCACCACGGTGTTGCAGGACCTGGTCATGCCTGACATCGACGGCATGACCCTGGTGCGTTTCTATCGCGCCAACCCCATGACCCGGGACATCCCCATCATCGTGCTGTCCAGCAAGGACGACCCCAAGATCAAGAGCGATGCCTTCGCCAACGGTGCCACTGATTACCTGGTCAAGCTACCGGAACCCATTGAGCTCATCGCCCGCATTCGCGCCCATTCCAAGAGCTACCTGGCACAGCGCGAGCGCGACGAGGCCTATCACGCCCTGCGCGAAATGCAGGAACAGCTGCGCGAAATGAATGCCCGGCTGGCACTAAGCAACCGCGAACTGCACCGCCTGTCCTCCCTGGACGGCCTTACCGGTATCGCCAACCGGCGTCAGTTCGACGAAGTGCTGGAGCGGGAATGGCAGCGCTCGGTACGCAACGACACACCCCTGTCACTGATGCTGCTCGACATCGATTATTTCAAGCCCTTCAACGACCGTTATGGTCACCAGGCCGGCGACGATTGCCTGCGCATGGTGGCACGCACCCTGGATCGCGTGGTGCAACGCCCCACCGACCTGGTGGCACGCTATGGCGGCGAGGAGTTCGTCGTCGTGCTGCCGGACACCAACCAGGCAGGCGCGGAAGCGGTGGCGCGGGAACTGCTCAAGGAAGTGCGTGACCTCGGCATCATCCATGAGGATTCCAAGGTCGCCGACTACCTCACCCTCAGCATCGGCACCACCACCCGTTACAGTGGACAACCGGGCTCCGCGACCGGCCTGGTCGCTGCGGCCGACCAGGCCCTGTACCTTGCCAAGGAGCATGGGCGCAACCGGGCGGAAACCACAATTGCGCCGACGGTCAAGCCCCGGGCCCGCACCGCGACCTGAAAGGTATCACCGGCCTCGAAAAATTCTTTCCCACGCCCTATTATGTCTCCCACACGGTGGCGCGCGATCCGCGGAGCGCCAATCATGAAGGGAGCAGAATATGACATTTGTAGTGGGCGAGAACTGCATCAAGTGCAAATACACGGACTGTGTGGAAGTCTGTCCGGTGGATTGCTTCCATGAAGGCCCGAATTTCCTCGTCATCGATCCCGAGGAGTGCATCGATTGCACCCTCTGCGAACCGGAATGCCCTGCCGAGGCCATCTTTGCCGAGGATGACCTGCCCGCGGACCAGGAACAGTTTCTGTCCCTGAACGAAGAGCTGGCCAAGGACTGGCCGGTGATCACCCAGAAAAAAGACGCCCCGCCGGATGCCGACGAATGGAACGGCAAGCCCGGCAAGCTGGATCTGCTGGAACGCTGAGTTTCCGCCCTCAGGGAGCGGGGATGGCCTCCAGCATGGCGGCCATGCGATCCGCCGGCACATAGCCCGGCAGCACCCGCCCATCCTCCAGCACGATACTCGGCGTGCCACGCACGCCGATGCTCTGTCCCAGCGCCATGTGACGCTCTACCGGGTTGTCGCATTTCCTGGGCGCCGGGTCCTTGCCTTGTTTGGCCCGGGTCAGGGCCTCGTTGCGATCCTTGGCACACCAGACCGACACGGCCTTGTCATAGGAAGGGGAATCGATCCCGCTACGGGGGAACATCAGGTAACGAACCCGAATTCCCTTGTCGTGATAGGCCGCCATCTCCTCATGCAGCTTGCGGCAATAGCCGCAATCGATATCGGTAAACACCGTTATCGTATGACGGGGTTTATCGGGACCGAAGATGAGCATGTTCTCCTCGCCGACCCCATCGATGGTACTGCGCAAGGCGGCCTCCCGTTCCGGCTGGGTCAGGTTCCGGCCCTTGGCCATGTCCACCAGGTCCCCCTGCAGCATATGCCGGCCATCGGCGCTGACATAGAACACATGAGGTCCGATCACGACCTCATAGAGGCCCTCGACGGCCGCCGGGCGTATCCGGTCCGCTTGCACATCGCCGAGCGCGGCGCGCACCGCGGCCTCACCCTGCTCCACCTCCGCCAGTACCGGGACCGTAAGCATTCCCAGTCCAGCCAGCATCCCCGTCATCACTGCACGTTTCATCACAACTCACTCTTTTTGCTGATAATCGGTATAAAGATCCAGAAGTAAGACTACTCGCGGGACCTGAAGTTCGGCCACTCTAGCAGAAACCCTCGCCTCAGCCACGGGGGTGATGCCGGGCATGCAATTGCTTGAGGCGTTCGCGCGCCACATGGGTGTAGATCTGGGTGGTGGACAGGTCGCTGTGCCCCAACAGCATCTGCACCACGCGCAAGTCGGCACCATGGTTCAACAAATGGGTGGCAAAGGCATGCCGCAGGGTATGGGGCGACAGGTGGCGCTGGATGCCCGCCTGGCGGGCGTGGGCACGAACCCGGTACCAGAAGGCCTGGCGTGTCATGCCCTCCCCGCGCCGGGACAGGAACAGCCGGTCGCCGCCCTGGCCCGCCGCCAGCCCCGGCCGTGCCTCCTCGCCATACCGCTGCAACCATTGCAGGGCCTCCTCCCCCAGGGGCACCAGGCGCTCCTTGCTGCCCTTGCCCAGCACCCGCACCACGCCCTGCGCCATGCTGACCTGGTCGACCCGCAGTTCCACCAGCTCCGTCACCCGCAGGCCCGTGGCGTAGAGCAGTTCCAGCATGGCCCGGTCACGCAGTCCCAGGGCCGTCCCGGGATCGGGCGCCTTCAACAAACGCTCCACTTCCTCCTCGCTCAGGGTACCGGGCAGGGGCCGGGGGAGCTTGGGGGTCCCGATCAGGGCGGTGGGATCCACGCGCAGCTGGCCTTCGCGCAGCAGGTGGCGGTAGAAACGTCGCAGGCTGGACAGCCCACGCGCCGCGGTACGCGCCTTGGCCCCCCTGGCATGGCGATGGGCAAGATAACGCTGCAGGTCACCGTGGTCGGCCGCCAGCAAGCGGTTCCCCGCGCCCGCCAGCCAGGCGGCCAGGGCGAGCAGGTCCTGGCGGTAGGCGGCCAGGGTATTGCGGCTCAGGCCGCGCTCCATCCACAGGGCGTCGAGAAAACGCTCCACCAGCGCCAGTTCCGTTTCGGGAACGGCACTGACGGCACGTGCGGGTTCAACCACCCGTACCTCCTCAGGGCATGATGAGTTCGACACTGCCGGCCACGGTCACCCGTACTTCCGATTCCCCCGCCTGTACCGCGGGCGCCGCCATCTCGACACTGGCCACCTGGGCGCGCAATATCGGCCCCGGGAAGTGGCCGCCGGTCTGGATACTGGCGTTAACCAGGCGATGGCCCGAGGCCCCCATGATACGCTGCACCTTGTCCGCGCGCTCCTGGAAGGCCCGCAGGGCCGCCTCGATCAATTGTTCCTCGGCGGCGCGCCGCGCCGCGTCGGAAACGGAGAAGCCCATGGAGCGTACCTGCAGACGTTCCTGCAACTCGCCGACCAGGGCGCTGATGGCGGGGATGTCCGTGCCTTCCACATGGAGATCCTGGCTCACCTGCCAACCGCGCAGCTTGTCCTTGTCCCGCAGGGCCTGGGTATGGTAATTGCCGGTTTTCAGCCGCACGCCCTCGCCCTGGCCAGCCCGTGCCAGGGCCCAGTCCATGGTTTCGTTGATGGTGCGTGCCAGCCGCGCCGGGTCACTGCCCTCGGCCTGTGCCGTCAGCCACACCTGCATCTGGTCATTGCCCACCTGCTGGCTGCGCTCCACCTGGAAATGCAATTGCTGGTAGCGCGGCTCGTCGGCAGCCTGGGCCGACAGAAACACACCCATCAGGGCCATTACAAGCCCGATCCGCATGACGCCCATGATCCGTCTCCTCCACTTGTGCAATGCATCGATTGCAACACTGCCGCTATACTACACCTCCTGCCCAGCGAAACCCTGTCATCGCCACATGCCAAGCCCACGCCACTCCGCCACCATCACGGGGATCATCCTGGCCGGCGGCCGTGGCCGGCGCCTGGGTGGACAGGACAAGGGCCTGCTCATGCTCGGACGACAACCGGCGGTGGCCTGGTTGCTACAGGCACTGGCGCCGCAGACCGATGCACTGCTGATCAACGCCAATCGCCACCTGGATCGATACCGTGCCTTCGGCTTTCCCGTGGTCGAGGACGATTACGCTGACTATGCCGGCCCCCTGGCGGGGTTGCTGGCCGGTCTCGAATACTGCCAGACCGAATATCTGCTCAGCGTGCCCTGCGATGCCCCCCTGCCGGCCCCTGATTACGCCCGCCGCATGCTGGCGGCGCTGCAGCAGGCCGGGTCGCGCCTGTGCGTGGCCCATGACGGCGAACGCCTGCAGCCGGTACACCTGTTGCTGCACCGGGACCTGGCCCCCGAGCTGCGTGCCGCCCTGACGAACGGCCAGCGCAAGACCCGCGACTGGGTGCTCTCACTGCAACCGGCCCGGGCGGACTTCTCCGATCACTCGGAACAGTTCCTGAACATGAACACCCCAGAGGAGCAGGCGCGCCTGGAAGCCCTGTTGACCGCATCCCCATGAAGAACACGCCCTCCCTGCCACCGGTATTGGGTTTCGCCGCCTGGAGCGGCACCGGCAAGACCACTCTGCTGACCGCTACCCGTACTGGATCTCAATTCGCCGGAGCAAGTCGCGGCGTTTATAATCGCCCGTATGTGTACCGGCATGTAAAAGCTCTGGTCCTTGTCCTCCGGCGGGTGTCGGCCGCAGGGATGTATTCACGGCGACCCGCCGGTGGACATGGGCCAGGGCTTGCTCCGAACGAATCAACTCCTGCCAATCCGCTATTCACAGGCCATACCGTCATGACCGAAACCCGCCCCGATCCCTGCGCTTCCCCCAAAGCCGGCCTGCTGTCCGTGGAGGATGCCCGCGCCAGAATCGCCACCCTGCTCCAGGTCATCGAGGGCACGGAACAACTGCCTATCCGCGACACCCTGGACCGGGTGTTGGCCCAGGAAGTGATTTCCGGCATCGACGTCCCGCCCCATGACAATTCCGCCATGGATGGCTATGCCTTGCGCGGCGTCGATCTTCCCGCGCAAGGGGAAGCGGCGCTGCAACTCATCGGCAAGGCCTTCGCCGGCACGGGATTCACGGGAACAGTCGCTGCGGGACAATGTGTACGCATCATGACCGGTGCCATGATCCCCAAGGGAGCCGACACGGTCATCATGCAGGAACAGGTCCGCGTCGAAGGCGAACGAATCCACTTCGGCACCGGCCACCAGCCCGGCAGCAATGTACGCCGTGCCGGTGAGGACATGGCACGTGGCGCAGTGGTCCTGCGCCCCGGCCACCATATCACGCCCGCCGACCTGGGCGTGCTCGCCTCCCTGGGTCTCGGGGAAGTGCGGGTGCGGCGTCGGTTGCGGGTGGCCTTCTTCTCCACCGGCGATGAACTGTGCAGCGTCGGCGAACCCCTGCAAGAAGGCCAGATCTACGACAGTAACCGCTATACCCTGCACGGCATGCTCAGACGCCTGGGGGTGGAGCTGCTCGACCTGGGGGTCATACGTGACGATCGCGCGGCCATACAGCAGGCATTCCGTAACGCCTCCACCATGGCCGACGTGGTCATCACCAGCGGCGGCGTGTCCGTGGGCGAGGCGGATTTCGTAAAACAAACCCTGGACGAGCTGGGGCAGGTGGACTTCTGGCGCATCGCCATGAAGCCGGGCAAGCCGCTGGCCTTCGGCCGACTTGGAAGAGCGGTATTTTTCGGCCTGCCGGGCAACCCCGTTTCCGTCATGGCCACCTTCTACCAGTTCGTGCAACCGGCCCTGCGGGCCATGATGGGGCAATCACCAGGACCGGTGATGACCCTGCGACTGCCCACGGAAACCCCTCTGAAAAAGGCGCCGGGGCGCACCGATTTCCAGCGTGGTCGCCTGGTACGGGGTGACGATGGTCAGTTACGGGTAAACAGCACGGGCCTGCAGGGTTCCCATGTACTCACTTCCATGAGTCAGGCCGATTGTTTCATCATCCTGCCGGCGGAGTGCACCGGCGTGGCGGCCGGTGAACTGGTGGAGGTACAGCCCTTCGCGGGGCTGATCTAGACCCGCTGGTGTACCGGATATCGAGGCTGTCGGGCTGAAGCCCGACCTACAGCCCAGCCACAGGCTACCCGGCCTGGCTGGCCTGCGTCTCGATGTCGCGGCGCACCTGCTCCATGTCCAGCTTGGAGGCCTGCTCCACCAACTGGTCGAGGGCCGAAGCCGGCAGCGCGCCCGGCTGGGAGAAGATGATGATCTTTTCGCGGAAGATCATCAGCGTGGGGATGGAGCGGATCTGAAAATGGCCGGCGATTTCCTGCTCTTCCTCGGTGTTGACCTTGGCGAACACCGCGTCGGGGTATTTCTCCGCAGCCTGTTCAAAGACCGGCGCGAAGCTGCGGCAGGGGCCGCACCAGGGTGCCCAGAAATCCACCAGCACCATGTCGTTCCCGGTAATGATCTGCTCAAAATTCTCTTTCGTCAGTTCTACTGTCGCCACAAGCGATCTCCCAATGAATACGCGCGAACCCTGGTTCGCTCAAGGATACTCATCCGCACTGAGTACGAATAACCGATGAGGAAAGGATGCGGGCGCGGAGACGGGATTTCAAGGGAACCACGGAGAAAATCAGGATTCCTCGGCACCCTGTGCGGTTTCCAAACCGGATTCCGCGGTTTTTTCCTCGGCCTTGCCGGCTTCGGCTGTATAGGTGGCATCCAGTTCCACCCGGTTGCGACCCAATCGCTTGGCGCGATACAAGGCCTTGTCGGCCCGGTCGATGAAGGATCCCACCGTTTCGCCCGGCTTGTACAGGGACACGCCGGCGGAAAAGGTTGGCACGGTCATTACCTTGTCGTCCACCTGCCAGGTGGTTTCCGACGCGCGCTTCTTGACCTTGTTCAGCGCGCGGCGCGAGCCTTCGGCGTCGGTATTGGGCAACAGCACGGCGAACTCTTCGCCGCCGTAGCGCGCCACCAGGTCATGGTGGCGGAAGATGGAGAGTATGTTCTTGGAATAGAGGCTGAGCACTTCATCGCCGGCGGCGTGGCCGTAGCGGTCATTGATCTGCTTGAAGTAGTCGAGGTCGATGAGCGCCAGCGACAGAGGGAAACCATAACGCTGTACACGTGCCACCTCGTCCTCGAGGCGACGCAGGAAGGCACGCCGGTTGGGCAGCCCGGTCAGTTCGTCGGTGAGGCTCAACAGCCGCACCCGGGTCAGCTCATCGCTGAGCTGGCGGCTGTCCGACTCGACGAGCTGCAGGTAATGATGGGTACTGTCGAGCTTGTCGGCGAGCTCATGGTGGCCCTTGTTGAGTTTCTCGATCTCGCGAATCAGGGTCCAGCGCAGCTCCTCCAGCGCCTCGGCATCGCTCACCTGGTGAAGTTCGCCGAGCACCACCTCCAACAGTACGCCAAACTCCTCGTTCTGGGTAATGGTCTCCAGCACCCGCTGCGCCAGTGTGGACTGCAGCTTCTGGATGTCACGTCGTTTGGAATCGAGGTGGGTACGGTAGACGGAATCAACGCGCCGCTCGACCGGTTCCAGCGGCCGATTATGGGATGGCACCGGCCCCTGCAAGGGATCGGAAAGCTCGACCCGTGGATCACTGGACAGGGCATCGCCCAGGTTTCCTTCCCATCCGGCCTCCAGGTGCGGTGATTCCATATCTTCGGGCGGGACAGCGACAGGGGCCTCGCCGCGCGGCTCGACGCCGGTAGGCAT
>JAIVHA010000038.1 GCA_020201295.1 Lysobacteraceae bacterium
TTGAGCAAGCTGTAGCAGCTTTGAAAGATTCTGACGAGCCTCTGAATAAGTAAACACTTTCATTTCTAATCACTCCAATATTTCGATATTCAATTCAGCGGCCACATGCTTCATGCGGTTATCAAGCGTAAGCAGTGGGCTTGATAGTGACTTTGCGCATTGCAAGAAATAGGCATCATACGCATAGATATTAAATTCTAGCGCCAGCCCCAGCGCTTCCTGAACATCTATTGCCACCAACCTCACTGAGATATTGCCTGTTGCTCTCTGTGCAGATAATGCTTCCTTGTTCGTGACCTGCTTCCGTTTATACATGGCGGATAAAGCATTACCTATTTCATATGGCAAAATTTCCGGGGCAACCACTTCGGCTCCTGACGTAAGCTGGATGATGCGACCCTTCTCTGGTTCGTCCAAAACCACTGCCAGAAAGATATTCGTGTCTGATATGATTTTCATATAGACAATTGTACAACTAACGGATGTTTTGTCAAGGGCTAACGTTCAAATTGAGGGGCGCCGCGCTTTTGCGGCGTCCCTCTCGAATGCAGCGTTAGACCTGATGTGTCGTAAGCCATGCGATGACCTCGCCAGCGTTATCATTAGGCGGAAATACCGGATAGAAAACCTTCCGAATAAGGCCACCCGCTGCAATGATTGTTAACCGTTTTATCAGGCGTGTGCCCGCATACTCGAATGTTGGCAGTTTCAGCGCTTGAGCTAAAGTAAGTTGTCCGTCATTGAGCAACGCAAAGGGGAGATGCAGCCTTGCATGGGCTTCTTGTTGATCTTCCAAACGTTGCGCGCTCACACCAAACACCTCGACACCAAGCTGCTTTAACTCAGCGTGGGAATCGCGAAAGGCACATGTTTGCGGGGTGCATCCCCTGGCACCGGGTATGTCATTCCAACCGATGAGAGGTGGGCTATCAGGGCGACCCAGCATGGGGTAGAAATAAATAACCAGTGTGCCCGTATAAGTGCTGAGATCAACGGCCTTCCCTGTGGTGCTAGCCAGTGAGACCGGAGGTAAGGTGCTTCCCATTAAATGGTCGCATGCGCCATCATCTACTGGAACCGATAAATTCGCGGGTAAAGTGTGTAAGTCTTTTATCATTTTCCTATCCGGGACAATTGATTCAGGTCTAACAGTGTGTATCTGGGTTGTTAACGCATTTGAACACGTGAAAATCCGACATATCCTGCCCCCGGCTGGCTCGCGATGTTTCCGTTATTCGATCAAACGCTACTGCTAACCCTGATAGATATCAATGATATTTGCGCGGCGCTCCTTGTATGCAGTGGTTGCGGGCATGCCGCTGTTGTGGTGGATAGGCCTTGATTTCCGGTCTTTCCAGCGCTTGCAATGGTTGCTTGGCTCAACTACGGTAAAAAAACACAGTCCATGGAGGGAGCTGGTCATGCAGAACGAAGGCGCACAATCGCCGTTTCTCAATCGTGTGCGGGAGGTTATCCGTACCCGGCATTACAGTATTCGCACCGAACAGGCGTATGTTCTTTGGGCTGAATGCGCTGGTCATACCTTTTATCCAGCCTGTTTTAATTCCTCTCGAATGACCTTACGCAACGCATCTTCTAATGATTTATCGTGCGCCTTGATATACTCTCGTAATGCGTCATTTATAAGGGTTTGATAGTTTCCGCCTCTTGCGGCATGTACCAGGCCCTTGAAATGTTCAATAATGTCACCGTCCAAACGAATGGTAATACGAACCTTATTTGGATCCGGTTTAACAACTGCACCGCGTTTTCCTTTACTGAAATCTTCACTCATAGCTCAGGCCTTGGTAATACTGTTTGGTTTGACGGCGATCCGCTTTCCAAGCGGATATAATGCGAATACAGTCTGCCTCACGTTCGGCATGAACAACGAAGAGAATATTCAGATCCGGTCCCAATCCTAGAGTTTTGAATCGCTGCTCCGGATGATCGCGATCTTCGATAGTGAGCGCATTTTCATCTTCTAAAGCAATCACTGCATCCGCAAAATCGACCCCGTGTTTACGGAGATTGTCGGCAGCCTTCCTTGGATCCCACTGAAAGTCCATGATTTAAGTGTATGTACATATCGTGTACATGTCAATGTGAGTAAAACTGACTAGAGTCGATCATATCCGTCACTCTCGCGTATGCGGGAATACAGTCCTTTTGACCAGCAACCAGACCATACCGTCCCGACATGCACACGCCATCCCGGTGCATGCGGGATTCCGTGGTTTGAATATCCATGGATTCCCGCATACGCGGGAATGACGAGAGAAGATTCGCGAGTGGCGGGAATAGACTTGCGAATGACGGGCCGGGGAGCAGTGCGGGAATGACGAGCCAGGCGGGCTGTGTAGCCTGGTACTCGCAGGACCTCATTCCTCCCCGTTTTCCCCTGGGGTCCGTGCCCCTGGGCACGGCAACCGGAACCACTTGCGATCCTCCAGCCGCAGGGCCGTCAACTGCCCGCCCCACAAGCAGCCCGTGTCGAGGGGGAAGACGTTGTCCTGTGTCACCCGCCCCACCGTCGACCAGTGGCCGAACAGGATGCGCAGGCCGGCGCTGGCGCGGCCGGGCACCGCGAACCAGGGCAGGTGCCCGGGTGTCTGGCTGCCGGGCGCGCCCTTGTCGCGCAGGTTGAGGCGGCCTTCCGGGTCGACATAGCGCAGGCGCGTGAAGCAGTTGGTGATGTAGCGCAGCCGGTCCCAGCCCCGCAGGTCTTCCGACCAGAGGTTTGGCTCGTTGCCGTACATGCGCGACAGGAATTCACCATGGCTATCCCCGCGCAGCACGGCTTCCACTTCGGCGGCGCAGGCTTGCGCCCTGACCAGGTCCCATTGCGGCGGCAGGCCGGCATGGAGGAGGCTGAAGCCGAGCTCGGGGTCGTGATGCAGCAGTGGCCGGCAGCGCAGCCAGGTCAGCAGTTCATCCCTGTCGGGGGCCTCGAGGATGGCTTGCAGGGTGTCCTTGGGGCGGGCGTAGCGGGCATCGACATCGGCGGCCAGCAGGTGCAGGTCGTGGTTGCCAAGCACGGTGAGGGCGGCATCACCGAGGCCGCGCACGAAGCGCAGGGTCTCCAGGGATTGGGGGCCGCGGTTGACCAGGTCGCCGGCGAACCAGAGGCGGTCGCGGGCGGGATCGAAGTCGATGCGTTCGAGCAGGGCCTGCAGTTCCGCGAAGCAGCCCTGCACATCGCCGATGGCGTAAACAGACACTAGTGCAGGGTGCGCGGGATCGACAGGGTGAAGGGCGGTATCTCGGCGTCGAATTGTTCGCCGTCGTCGGCCACCATCTGGTAGCTGCCCTCCATGGCCCCGACCGGGGTTTCCAGCAGGGTGCCGCTGGTGTAGCGGAAGCTTTCACCGGGCTTGAGATAGGGCTGTTCGCCCACCACGCCCTCGCCGCGCACCTCGTTGATCTTGCCGTTGGCGTCGGTGATGACCCAATGACGCGTCAACAGCCGGGCCGGCACCTCGCCCTCGTTGCGAATGGTGATGGTGTAGGCGAACACGTAGCGGTCCTGCTGGGGCAGGGACTGCTCCTCGATATAGCTGGTGTCCACTTCCACCTTGATGTTGTGTCGTTCTGCCTGCATGGCCTGGTTCCGTCAGAAGTATGGACATATTCTACAGATGAATGGCACTTGGTTAACCCGATCATTGCAAAATGTCTCCTGTAGGAGCGGCGCGAGCCGCGATTGTTCGCGGCTCGCGCCGCTCCTACGGTGCCCAGGCAGGACCACACTGCCGGTGTTAGAGTCGGCTGGCGACCAGGCTGGCGCCCAGCAGTCCCGGTTGCTCCGTCAACACCAGGTGAACCGGGAAGCGGCGCATCAGTTCCGTCATGCGGCCCTTGTTGCGGAAGGCCGCCAGGAAGCCATCGGTACTGAGGCGGGGCAGGATGCGCGGAGCGATGCCACCGGCGATGTAGAGGCCGCCACGGGCCATGGCGGTGAGAGCCAGGTTGCCGGCCTGGGCGCCATAGAGACGCAGGAACAAGTCCAGGGCCTGGTTGGCGAAGGGGTCGTCCTGGTCCAGGGCCCGTTCGCTGATGCGGGCCGGGGTGCGCGGATCCTCCAGGTCGAATTCCGGCAGATGGCCGGCCCGCTGGCAGAGAAAATCATGGATCAGCGCCAGCCCGGGTCCGGACACCAGCCGCTCCCAGGAGACATGGGTGTAGCGCCCCTGGAGATGCCGCAGCAGTTCCAGTTGCAGGGCATCACCGGGGGCGAAATCCGCGTGACCGCCCTCCGTGGGCAGCACCCGGTAGTCCTGGCCGTCATGGGGCAGCAGGGCCTGGCCCAGGCCTGTGCCGGCGCCGATGAGGGCACGGGTGCCCTGGGCCTCGGGCTCCCCGGCTTGCAGGCAGTACAGTTCTTCCTGGGGAATGCCCGCCAGGGCGTGGCCGATGGCCTCGAAGTCGTTGATCAGGCGCAACCGCTCCAGTCCCAGCTCGCGGCGCAGGGCGCTGCCATCGATCTCCCATTGCAGCCGGGTGACCCGCGCCCGTTGTCCCCCGGGGCCGTCCCATACGGGGCCGGCCACGGCCAGGCAGGCACGCGCGGGCGGGGGACGGCCGGTGGCCTGGAAAAAATGTCGCAGCAGGCTGGTCAGGTCGGGGAAATCGGCGGTACGCACATGGCGTTCCAGCCGGCTGTGCGGCACCTCGGCATCGCCGTTCGCCAGGCGCAGTCGGGTATGGGTGCCGCCCAGGTCCACGGCCAGCAGGTTGGGTTCCGTTTCGCTCATAGGGGTATCTGTTCCGCGGCCGCTGCGTCGAGGTGCCATTCCAGGTGCTGCAGGTCCGCCAGGGCCTGGATCGGCAGGCCGGCGCCCGGTTCGCGCCATATGCGCCCCAGTATATCGGCCTTGCCCGCACCCGAGGCCAGTATCCACAGGGCCCGGGCCTGGCGCAACGCCGGGTAGGTGAGGCTGATACGCCAGCTTTTCAGGCGTGGCACATACACCGCCGCCACTGCCCGCTCCCGTTCGTTGAGGATGCAGGTGCCGGGAAACAGGGAGGCCGTATGGCCATCCTCGCCCAGGCCCAGCAGCACCAGGTCGAAACGGGGCAGGTCGCCGCGGCCGGCGGGGGCGTGGCGGACCAGTTCCCGGGCGTAGGCGGCGGCGTCACCGCGCACGGTTTCCATGCGGGCCGGCATGGGGTGGATCTGCGCCTCCGGTATGGGCACCTGCTCCAGCAGTGCGGTGCGTGCCATGTGGTAGTTGCTGTCCGGGTGGTCGGGGGGGACGCAGCGCTCGTCACCGAAGTAGATATGCACCCGGGACCAGTCCAGCTGCTCGCGGCGTGCCGGCTGCGCCAATTCCCTATAGAAGTGGCGCGGGGTGGCGCCGCCGGCCAGTACCAGGTGGGCGGCTCCGCGCGCCGCGATACACTGGCGGGCATGGGCGATCAGATGGTCCGCCAGGCGCCGGGCGAGGGTTTCCGGGTCGGGGTGGACATGGGGTGTGTTCATGGGCTTTCCTTGCCGGCCGGTGGATGCTCGGCACAATGGGTTGTAAGGACTACAATCTACTATGGTTGCGGGCAAAATAAAGGCCCCGCGTGTCTGTCGAGAAGGAGCCGTGTATGTACCTACGACATACCGCCAGTGGTGATCTGGTGGAGATCCTGGAGCCGGGGGCCCTGTTTGACCCCTGCCAGACCGATGTGAGCGGCCGTTTCCATGCCGGTGAGGAAATGCAGGAACCCGCGCCGTTTCGCAAGGCGGAGCTGGTTTTCCCCTCCGGGGAGCCGCTGCCGCGCTGCTGGCTGGACGCGGGCTACCGGGGGTAAACTCGATCGTTGTAATATATTCCGTGGCACGAAACATGAAGTCCCTGCACAGGTCCTTCGAGCGCCGGCCTTGAGCCGTGCGCCTGG
>JAIVHA010000184.1 GCA_020201295.1 Lysobacteraceae bacterium
GAAGCGGTCCAGGTCGGGGGGCTCGAAATCCAGGCGACCGATGGCCAGCAGGTCCAGGCTCGTCACGCCCGAATCGATGCGCTCCGGCCAGCCCAGTCCATAGGCAATGGGAGTGCGCATGTCCGGGTTGCCCAGCTGTGCCAATACCGAACCATCGACATAGTCCACCATGGAATGGATCACGCTCTGGGGATGCAATACCACCTCGATGCGGCTGGCGTCGGTATCGAACAGCCAGCAGGCCTCGATCACTTCCAGCCCCTTGTTCATCATGGTGGCGGAGTCCACCGAGATTTTGCGGCCCATGTCCCAGTTGGGATGGGCACAGGCCTGTTCCGGCGTAACCCGGCCCAGTTGTTCCAGGGGCGTGGTGCGAAACGGGCCGCCAGATGCGGTCAGCAGGATACGACGCACCGCGCGTGGTGTCTGGCCACTGACAAAGCCACCGGGCATGCACTGGAAGATGGCATTGTGTTCGCTATCGATAGGAAGCAAAACGGCCCCGCAGTTGCGCACCTGTTCCATGAACAATGCCCCGGACATGACCAGCGCCTCCTTGTTGGCCAGTAACACGCGCTTGCCGCGGCGGACCGCCTCCAGACTGGGCAACAGGCCGGCGGCGCCGACGATAGCCGCCATTACGGTATCCACCTCCGACAACCCAGCCACCCGCACCAGACCCTCCATGCCCGCCAGCACCTCGACATCGCTGCCGTGTCCACGCAGGCGGTCCCGCAGCAGTTGCGCGGCATCCGCATCGGCCATGACCGCGTAGTCGGGCCGGTGTTGCAGGCATTGGCGATAGAGTCCTTCCACATCGCGGTGGGCGGTCAGCGCCACCACCCGAAAACGCTCCGGGTGGCGAGCCACCACGTCCAGGGTGCTCACACCGATGGAGCCGGTTGAACCCAGTACCGTGATTCTCACGACTGCAATATCGTTGGGCATCAGAGCACCGTCCAGAGTTCCGTCCAGTAAAGGCCCAGCACGAACACCGGCGCCGCGGCCGTGAGACTGTCGACCCGGTCCAGCACGCCGCCATGCCCGGGCAACAGCTGGCCGCTGTCCTTGACGCCGCGCTGGCGTTTCATGAGGCTTTCCAGCAGGTCACCGGCGATCGAGAACAGGATGGTGACCAGACAAATGAGCAGGAAGCTGACCAGTTGGCGCGGCGTACCCTCCATCCACCAGGCGCCCAGCAAGGCCACCAGGGTACAAGCGGCCAGCGCGCCATAGACCCCTTCCCAGGTCTTGCCCGGGCTTACCCTGGGTGCCAGCTTGGTATGGCCCCAGCGGCGGCCGGCGAAATAGGCGCCGCTGTCGGCCACCCAGATGAGCACCATCAGGAACAACACCAGCCGGGGGCCGATGGCCGGGTGGCCATGCAACAGCACCAGCCCGAGCCAGGCCGGGACCAGCACCCACAATCCCGCCACGGCCTTGAGCGGATCATTGTCCCGGGCAAAGTCCGGGCGACTGATCCACACCAGTGCCAACAGCCAGCCGATGAATCCCAGGAACAGGATCAGGCGCGCCACGGCTTGGCCGTGCCACCACCAGGCCAGCCAGAGGGCCAGGGCCACGAACAGCACATAGAGCACGCGCGCGAGGGGGGTTCGCAGGCCCGCGAGATTGCTCCACTCCCAGGCGCCCATCAACACCAGCACCGCCAGCAGGGCGGCGAACTGTTGGGTGGGCAGCTGCAGCACCGCCCAGATTACCGCCGGGACCAGTACCAGGGCGGTGAGGATGCGTTGTCTAAGCACCCTTGAGTTGCTCCACCTGCTCGCCGGTGCGTCCGAAACGCCGCTGCCGGCTGGAGAAGGATTGCAAGGCGACCTCGAAGGCCTGGGCGTCGAAATCGGGCCACAACGTTTCGGTGAAATAGAGTTCCGTATACGCCAGCTGCCAGAGCAGGTAGTTGCTGATGCGCTGTTCGCCACCGGTGCGCACGAACAGATCCGGTTCGGGAAGGTCGGCCAGGGAGAGTTCCGCCGCCAGGGCATCCTCGTCGATGTCCGCGGCCTGGAGTTCTCCGGCGGCGACCCGCGCGGCCAGGCGCCGGCACGCCTGGCCGATATCCCAGCGGCCGCCATAATTGGCCGCAACGGTCAGGGTCAGTTCCTGATTGTCGGCGGTCTGCGCCTCGGCGGCTGCCATCAGATCCTGCAACTTGGCGGGGAAGGCACTGCGTTCACCAATGAATCGCAGCCGCACCCCATTGCGGTCGAGTCGGTTCACTTCCTTTTTGAGGGTGTGCAGGAACAACTCCATGAGCAGGCCTACTTCCTGCTGGGGACGGCGCCAGTTCTCGCTGCTGAAGGCGAACAGGGTCAGCGCCTCGACCCCCTTGAGCTTGCAGGCCTCCACCACCCGGCGCACGGCCTTGACGCCTTCGCGGTGACCGGCGTGACGCGGCAGGTGTCGCTCGCGCGCCCAGCGTCCGTTGCCGTCCATGATGATGGCAATGTGACGCGGCACGTCGCCCTGCAACAGGCGGGAATCCGGGTTACTGGGTGTATGGGCCATAAGTGGGAAACCGCAGGTCAGATTTCCAGCAGCTCGGCCTCCTTGGTTTCAAGCAACTTGTCCACTTCCGCTACGTATTGGTCGGTGAGTTTCTGGATGGCCTCCTGGGCACGATGATCCTCGTCCTCGGAGATCTCCTTTTCCTTGAGCAGATCCTTGAGATCGCCGTTGGCATCGCGACGGATGTTGCGGATCGCCACCCGGGCGCCTTCCATTTCATGGCGTACCACGCGGATGAGATCCTTGCGCCGGTCCTCGGTGAGGGCCGGCAGCGGCACGCGGATCACGGTGCCGGCGGTATTGGGGTTGAGGCCGAGGTCCGAGGTCATGATGGCCTTCTCGATGGCCTGCACCATGGATTTCTCCCAGGGCGTGATGGTCAGGGTACGGGAATCCTCGGCGGATACATTGGCCACCTGACCGATGGGAACCGGGCTGCCGTAATAGTCCACCGTGATGTGATCCAGCAGGCTCGCGTGGGCGCGGCCGGTACGGATCTTGCTCAATTCATGGCGCGCCGCCTCGACACTCTTGGCCATGCGCTCCTTGGCGTCTTTCTTGATATCTTCGATCATGATCTTGCGTCCTTATTGCACCAGGGTGCCCACTTCCTCACCCTGGATGATGCGCGCCAGATTACCCGGCTGATGCATGTTGAAGACCCGTATCGGCATGTGCTGGTCGCGACATAACACCAGTGCCGTGGTGTCCATGACCGCCAGCCGACGTTCGATGGCCTCGTCGAAGCCCAGGCGCTCGTAGCGGGTCGCCGAGGGGTCTTTCATGGGGTCGGCGTTGTACACGCCGTCCACCTTGGTGGCCTTGAGCATCAGGTCGGCGCCGATCTCGACGGCGCGCAGGCTGGCAGCCGTGTCGGTGGTAAAGAAAGGATTGCCGGTGCCGGCGGCAAAGATCACCACCTCGCCGGCCGACAGCCGCTCCACGGCCCGGCGCTTGACGTAGCTCTCGCACACCTGGTCCATGCTCAGGGCCGACATCACCCGTGTCGGCACTCCCATTCCCTGCAGCACGTCCTGCATGGCCAGGGCATTGATCACCGTGGCCAGCATGCCCATGTGATCACCGGTCACCCGGTCCATGCCGCGCGCCGCCAGACCCGCGCCGCGGAAGATGTTGCCGCCGCCGATCACCAGGCCCACCTGCACACCCTGACTGATCACCGCGGCGATATCCGTGGCCATGGTGCGGATCACGGCGGGGTCGATGCCGTATTCCCCCTCGCCCATCAGGGCCTCACCGCTGAGCTTGAGGAGGATTCGCTTGTACACCGGCTTATCTTCTGACATTTTTATATATATCGGATAGTTAAAAGATATTTGTAGAGCAATCTATAACAGTATCTACTGCCTGCCGCACATTGTCGTACTTTTTGCCTGGCCGCGCCATGTATGCAATGGGGTCGCATTGCGACCCCATTGTTCCAGCCTGCGGCAATGTCCCGGGCGATCCCGGCAGCCAAACCGGATCCGCAACGGCGATCAGCCGCCGCGCACCTGCGCCATGACTTCCTCGGCGAAGTTTTCCTGCTTCTTCTCGATACCTTCGCCCAGTTCCAGGCGCTCGAAACGCACCACGCTGGCACCGGCGGCCTTGAGCAGCTTGCCCACGGTCTGGTCCGGGTCCTTCACGAAGGGCTGCCCGATCAGGGTGATTTCGCCGAGATACTTGCGCATGCGGCCGTCGATCATCTTCTCGATGATCTCGGCAGGCTTGCCGCTTTCCTGGGCCTGGGCGATGAAGATCTCCCGTTCCTTGTCCAGCAGTTCCTGGGGCACCTGGGTCTCGTCCACGCACACGGGCCGGCTGGCGGCGATGTGCATGGCGACGTCACGGGCCAGGTCCTCGTTGCCGCCCTGCAACTCCACCAGCACGCCGATACGGCCGCCATGAAGGTATTGGGCCAGGGTGCCGGCGGTGGCATCGATGGCGAGCATGCGGCGTACTCATGATCAGGCCTTCGGAGGCCACGCGGCCGGCCTTCTTGTCGGCCTTGGCCGCGCCGGACTTGCGCAGCAGCTCCACGGCCGCTTCCATGTCGCCGCCGGCTTCCACCAGCGCCTTCTTGCATTCCATCATTCCGGAGCCGGTACGTTCACGCAGCTCTTTTACCTGCGCCGCAGATATAGACATTGCTCTTCCCCTTACGAATTCGTTGTTCGGTGCGGGAGAGTGCCCATCGGCACCCTCCTGCGCGCGGATGTAATCCGCTTACTGACTGGCAACGCTCGGATTGCCCTCGGCGTCCAGCTCGACGAAGTCGTCGGTTTCGCTGGTCGAGCGGTGGGCCATGGTGTTGCGGCCTTCCATGATGGCATCGGCGGCGCCGCGCACATAGAGCTGCACGGCGCGAATGGCGTCATCGTTACCCGGGATCACGTAATCGACATTTTCCGGCGAGTTGTTGGTGTCCACTACGGCCACCACCGGGATACCCAGCTTCACGGCCTCGTTGACGGCGATATTCTCGTGGCCCACATCGACCACGAACATGGCGTCGGGCAGGCGATTCATATCCTTGATGCCACCCAGGCTGCGCTCCAGCTTTTCCATCTCGCGGCGCATCATCAGCGCCTCTTTCTTGCTGAGCTTGTCGAAAGTGCCGTCCTGGGACATGGCTTCCAGGTCTTTCAGGCGCTTGATGGACTGGCGCACGGTCTTGAAGTTGGTGAGCATGCCACCCAGCCAGCGGTGGTTCACATAGGGCATGCCGGCGCGGGCGGCTTCTTCGCGGACGGTGTCGCGGGCGGAACGCTTGGTGCCCACGAACAGTACACTGCCGCGGTTGGCGACCAGGCTGCCCATGAAATTCATGGCATCGTTATAGAGCGGAAGGGTCTTTTCCAGGTTGACGATGTGGATCTTGGAACGCTCGCCGAAGATGTACGGTGCCATCTTGGGGTTCCAGAAGCGGGTCTGATGACCGAAATGCACGCCTGCCTCAAGCATCTGGCGCATGGTTACGTTCGACATGGGATTACTCCGTTGTAGGGGTTCGGGCTGACATGCACCCCAGACTGCGACCCTGGCCTTGCGGTTTCGGGCACCCCGCCGTCTGTGTCGGTGCATGCGTGGATTTTGCCAGCCGGGGTATTTCCGCTGACCGATCAGGGGAATGACAGACCCGGCTTAACAAGCGCGACTTTATACCATACACTGCGCGGAACGACAATCTTTACCGTCACTTACGGGCAATCCGCCCCACAGCAGCCGAATCCCATGCCCGTTAGCATCAAAACCCCGGAAGAAATCGAAAAAATGCGCGTCGCCGGCCGCCTGGCCGCCGATGTCCTGGAGATGATCGGCCCCCACGTACAGGCCGGCATCAGCACCGATGAGCTGGACCGCATCTGCCACGACTATATCGTGAACGTGCAGGATGCCATCCCCGCCCCCCTCAACTACCGGGGCTTCCCCAAGTCCATCTGCACCAGCCTCAACCACCAGGTCTGCCACGGTATCCCCGGGGACAAGGTGTTGAAAAACGGCGATGTCCTCAATATCGACGTCACCGTCATCAAGGATGGCTTCCACGGCGACACCAGCAAGATGTTCTTCGTGGGCGAGCCTTCGGTGATCGCCCAGCGCCTGGCGCGGGTGGCCTACGAGAGCATGGTGATCGGCATTGGCATGGTAAAACCCTCGGTGCGCCTGGGGGATATCGGCCACGCCATCCAGCGCCACGCGGAAAGCCACCATTACTCCATCGTGCGCGAATACTGCGGCCATGGCATCGGCCGGGAGTTCCACGAGGACCCGCAGGTGCTGCATTACGGCCAGCCCGGCACCGGGCTGGCGCTGGAACCGGGCATGACCTTCACCATCGAACCCATGGTGAACGCCGGCAAGCGCCACACCAAGCTGCTGCGCGATGGCTGGACCGTGGTCACCAAGGACCACAGCCTGTCCGCCCAGTGGGAACACACCATCCTGGTCACGGACACCGGCCATGAGATCCTGACCCGGCGCCCCGACGAAACCTTCTGAAGGCAGCCGCCTCTCCGTGACCGCTTCCTCCGCCCCCGTCCATGCCCAGTGGTTCTCCCTGCCCGGGCAGGAACCGGGGCCGGCCATGCCCGGCCGTATCCAGGCGTACCGCACGGCCCTGGAAGCGGGTCACGCGGCCCTCAGGGAACAGTTTGCCGCCGGTACCGATGCCGCCGAACTGGTGCGTGCCCTGTCCTGGCTGGTGGACCAGTTGCTCACCCGCGCCTGGCGGGAACAGATCGACCACCGCAGCGAGCTCGCCCTGGTGGCGGTGGGCGGCTACGGGCGCAGTGAACTGTTGCCCGGTTCCGATATCGACCTGCTGATCCTGCTGCCGGACGGTGCCGCGGACGGACCCTACCGGGATGAATTACAGCGCTTCCTCGCCTTCCTTTGGGACATCGGCCTGGAGGTCGGACACAGTGTACGCAGCCCCGGGGAATGCGCCGAACAGGCACGCCAGGATGTCACGGTCATGACCAACCTGGTGGAGGCACGCTTCCTGGCCGGTGACCCGGGCCTGTTCGAGGCCATGGGCGAGGTGACGGCGCCGGACCGACTCTGGACCAGCCAGGCATTCTTCGCCGCCAAGCTGGTGGAACAGAAGGCCCGCCACGCCAAGTTCCACGACACTGCCTACAAGCTCGAGCCCAACATCAAGGAAAGCCCCGGCGGACTGCGCGACATCCACATGGTGGGCTGGGTGGCCAAACACCATTTCGGCGCCGACCGCCTCGAGCAGCTGGTGGACCACGGCTTCCTCACGCCGCGGGAGTTCCAGGCGCTGATCCAGGGACAATCCTTCCTGTGGCGGGTGCGCTTCGCCCTGCACACCCTCACCGGCCGCCACGAGGACCGCCTCCTGTTCGACTACCAGCGCACCCTGGCGCACGACCTGGGTTACCGCGATAGCGACCATCAGCAGGCCGTGGAACTGTTCATGCGCGATTACTTTCGCAATGTGCAGGAACTCAACCGCCTGAATGAAATGCTGCTGCAACTGTTCCGCGAGGTGATTCTGCATGCCGGCGACCCCACCGAGCCCCATGTCATCAACGAACGCTTCCAGGCCATCAAGGGCTTCCTCGAGGCGCGCGACGACCAGGTGTTCCGGCGCGACCCTTGCGCCCTGCTGGAGGTCTTCCTGCTGTTGCAGCAGCACCCGAAGCTGGAGGGCGTGCGCGCCTCCACCATCCGCCTGATCCGCGCCCACACCTGGCTGATCGATGACTCCTTCCGCCAGGATCCCAGGGCCCGCCGCCTGTTCCTGGAGATCTTCCGCCAACCCGCGGGGCTGACCCTGGTGCTGCGCAAGATGAACCGCTACGGCGTACTGGCAGCTTATATCCCCGTATTCGCCCGCATCGTGGGGCAGATGCAGTACGACCTGTTTCACGTCTACACCGTGGACGAGCACACCCTGTTCCTGGTGCGCAACCTGCGTCGCTTCACCGTGGAACGGTTTGCCCATGAATTCCCGCTCTGCAGCGAAGTCATCCAGACCCTCCCCAAGCCGGAATTGCTCTACCTCGCCGGCCTGTTCCACGACATTGCCAAGGGGCGTGGCGGGGATCATTCCGAGCTGGGAGCCAAAGACGCCTATGACTTCTGCATCCTCCACGAGTTGGAGGAAAAAGACGCCGAACTGGTCGCCTGGCTGGTGCGCCAGCACCTGCTGCTGTCCACTCCCGCCCAGCGCCAGGACATCAGCGATCCCGCCGTCATCCACGGCTTCGCGGAGAAGATCGGCGACCCGGTACGGCTCGACTACCTGTACCTGCTGACCGTGGCCGACATCCGCGCCACCAACCCCGATTTGTGGAATTCCTGGAAGGAAGCCCTGCTGCAGGAGCTCTTCATCCAGACCCGCCAGGCCCTGCGGCGCGGCCTGGACGAACCCGTTGAACAGGCAGAGTGGATCCTGGACACACAGGAACAGGCTGACGAGTTGATCCTCGAGGCCGGCCTCGATCCGGCGGACGTAGCGGCCCTGTGGGATACCCTCGAGGATGATTACTTCCTGCGCCACAGTCCCGACGAAATTGCCTGGCAGGCCGGCGTCATCCTTGGCGCACCTGCCGATCAGGATACCCTGGTCGCGCTGCGCACCCTGCCCCAGGGCGGCGGTACCCAGCTGTTCCTCTACACCTGCCTGAGCAGCAACCTGTTCAGCCTCACCACCGCCCTGCTCGACCAGCTCGGCCTCAGCATCATGGACGCGCGCATCGTCACCTCTCGCAAGCAATGCGCCCTCGACACCTACGTGGTCATGGAGCGGGAAGGCGCCGCCACCCAGGGGCCCTTCCGCAACGAGGAAATCCGCACTGCGCTGCTGAGGCGCCTGCGCTCCGGTACTACCACGCCACCGCCGGTTACCCGCCGCGCCCCGCGCCAGCACCAACACTTCCACATCCCCACCCAGATCCGGTTTCCAAACCAGGAACCCGGCGAGCGCACCATGGTGGAAGTCATCACCAGCGACCGCCCCGGCTTGCTGTCGCGCATCGGCCAGGCCTTCAACGCCTGCAAGGTCTCCCTGGAAAACGCCCGTGTCGCCACCTTTGGCGCACGCGCCGAGGACGTCTTCTACGTGGTCAACGAGGATGGCTCGGTGCTGGACGAGGGGCAGCAGGAGCAATTAAAGCAGACCTTGCTGCAGTACCTGGAGTAATGGCACCCGTAGGAGCGGGCTCCGCCCGCGAACGGTTCACAATTTCCAGTTCGCGGGCGGAGCCCGCTCCTACCCACCGACATGCAATCGGAACAGATCCAGAGCCTGGAACTGGGCTACATCGGGCACCTGCTGGACAACAGGCTGCTGCTGGACGTCAAGCTGTTCAAGGACAAGACCGACCGGCTGATCTTCGACACCTCCAGCACCAGTCAGCTACCGGCGCCGGAGGACAACTTCGATGGCGAGGCCCAGTGGATGCTCAACAGCCACAGGTCCCGCATGCAGGGCGTGGAGATTGCCGTCGACTACAAGCCGACCGCACGCACGCGCATCTATGGCTATTACGCCTACATCGACATCGATGCCGAGATGTATGACCCGCGCGGCAACAGCAGCGACATCCGCCGCCTCGAGGTATCCGCCCCCACCCACAGCTATGGCCTGCTGCTGATGCGGCATTTCCCCGGCAATGTCGATCTCGGCGTCGGTTATTTCCGCGTGGGTGAAATGGACTGGCTGGACCGCACCGGCTCCAGTGCAGAACCCTACCAGGTCCGCTCCGCCCAACCCTACGACAAACTGGATATCAGGATCAGCAAGACCCAGAGGATCGCCTCGGGCCGGCTGCAGTATGCACTGACCCTGCAGGGCCTGCTCGAAGACTATTACGACTACAACAAGACCCGCTATACCGACGCTACCCAGACCGTGGTGGCGCTCTCCTCCAGCAGCATCAACGCCAACGGCAGCCTGCAGGACAGGCGGGGGTACCTGGAACTGAGCTGGATGTTCAATTAGGGAACCGCTGATCAATCGGTCATGTGCCAGCGCACGCAGTAACCAATGGCCAATTCGTCGCCTCTGCGCATGACAGCGTCCATTGTCAACCCGTCATGCCGGCGTATGCCGGCATCCATGCACCTGATCTATCCCTTTATTCTATCGTTCACACT
>JAIVHA010000185.1 GCA_020201295.1 Lysobacteraceae bacterium
CCCTCGTGACCGAGGATCTCCATGCCCGCGCCGGCGAACACCAGCCGCGCGCGCAGGTCCTGAATGGGTTCCCAGCCTTGCTGGTACTCGAGCACCGCGTTCTCGACATCCGCCCGCACCTCGAAGCGCCCCTGACCGGCATCGAAGGGGAAGCCGCGCAAGGGACCGTGAAACAACACCGTACCCGCGGTGATCTCCCCCGCCACCAGGGCCCGGTCGAGCCAGGCCACTGCCCGTTCGTTCATGATACCCACCGGCAGATAACGCCCGGTGTGGGCGACCTGGCCGCGTTCCACCTGGAACTGCAGGTCGAGATAGGGCAGTACCGTCGATTCAGTCAACGGGTCCGGCACATCCACCCGCCAATGGCCCTCCCCCGCCACTTCATCGTTGGCCAGCCGGAACTGGTTGCTGTAGACAGTCAGTCGTTGATCGGCGCGCCGCCAGTGGATGGCACCACCACCCGTGGTGACTGGTAACGGGCCGCGGAACAGTGCCTGTTCCAGGCCACCTTCGGCCAGCTCCAGTTGCAGGCTGCCCTGGTCCTGGTCGCCATCGATCCGCCCGCTCCAGCCCTGTATCCCCGGCAGCCGGCCATGGGGTCGGGTGTGCAGGGCAAGGAAATCCGTGCGCAGGCGCAGTGCCTCCGGCATACCGTCCCGGATGCGTGTGGCGAACCGCAGGTCGGTGAGCTGTCCTTGCGGAAGGATCGCCCGCAACGGATCCTCCAGGACAGCCGGAAGCGGCAAGGCCAGCAACAGGCGGGACAGGACGCCGAGGTCCAGGTGCCCGGCCTCGCCGCGCCAAGCCAGGACGCCGGCCGTGTCGGCCCGTTGTTCCAGGCGCCAGCGACTGGCGGGCCAGGTGGCGCCGTTTTCCACCAGTTCGAAGCCGTCGGCACTCAGCCGCCAGCCATCCTCCAGGCGGGACCAGAGCAGGCGGCTCTCCAGGCGGGTGAAAAAAAACGGTGACACATCACCGTTGGCCAGGCTTGCGAGCTGGGCATCCCGCAAGCTGAACTCCACCGCGACCTCGTCGGGCCGGCCATGTTCCAGTTGGCCCCACAGACGCAGGTCGAGACGACCCCATAGATCCAGGTTTCGATGAGGCACCAGGCTGCTCCAGGCAGCCAGGTGCAAGCCGTCCAATTGCAGGAAAAACCGGCCGCGCAGTTCCTCCAGGTGGATCGCCTCTCCCGTGATCCGCAACGAGGCGTGCAGGCGCTCACCGTAGGCGGGGGGTAGTGGCACCTCGGCATCGGCCCACAGCGCCTGGTCGCGCACCTCCAGCCGCAAGGTCACATCGTGCAGCTCGAGGCGCGGCATGACACCGGTCTGGTCTTCCCAGCGCAAGCGGGTCTGCAACAGGGACAACTCGCCCACCGCATCCAGGGCAGCCAGCACCCGTTCCATGGACAGTTGCCGGATCGGCAAGGGCATGTCGCGCAGGCCGATGCGGCCATCGGGCCGGCGTACCAGGTCCAGTTCCAGGCCCACCAGGCTGGCATCGGAGGTAACCAGGGTGCGCTGGCGCAAGGATTCGAAAAGGTCCACACGCAGCCAGAGCGCCTCCAGCGTCAACCGTTCCTCGCTACCCGTTTCATCCAGGATGCGCAGCTGATGCAGCTGCAAGGTGGGTGCGAAGCCGCGCCAGGCGGCGTCCATGCGCTCGATGCGCACCGGTCGTTGCAACAGGGTTTCCAGGCGATTTTCCAGCTGCGCGCGCTGGTCGCCCATATGGGGTAACAACAGGCGCGCCGCGCTGAAGCTCACTGCCATGAGGATCAGCAAGGCGGCGAAAGTGAACCACAGCAATTGAAGGATACGACGCAACATCGGCATGAAGCTCAAGTGCGCGAAGAAGGCACGCAAGGCGCCTTCACATCAGCACCACATCGTATTGTTCCTGGGCGTAAAGGGATTCCACCTGCAGGCGAATCGGCTTGCCGATGAAAGTTTCCAATTCCGCCAGGCTGGTGGATTGTTCGTCGAGCAGGCGATCCACCACCTCCTGGGAAGCCAGCACCAGCAACTCCCCGGCATCGAACTGGCGCGCTTCGCGGATGAGTTCTACATGCTCGAGGCTTTCCCGGGTACGCTTGCGGGTCATCTGCACCAGGCCCAGGCTGGACACCTCGCTGATATAGGTCTTGGCGTGGTCCTTTTCCAGGCTCTTTTCCAGGGCGCGCAGCACCTTGCGTTTGTGCTCATCCACGGACATGTCGATGAAGTCGATGATGATGATGCCGCCGAGATTGCGCAGCCGCAACTGGCGCACGATGGCCTGGGCCGCTTCCAGGTTGGTCTTGAAGATGGTTTCTTCCAGGTTACGATGCCCCACGTAGGCGCCCGTGTTCACGTCGATGGTGGTCATGGCCTCGGTCTGGTCGATGACCATGTGGCCACCGGATTTGAGCTGCACCTTGCGATCCAGTGCCTTCTGGATCTCATCCTCCACTCCATAGAGATCAAACAGCGGCCGTTCACCGGGATAGTATTCGATGTGTTCGCGCAGCTCGGGGATAAAGCGCTCCACGAAGCGCTCCACCCGCTGGAAGGTCTCGCGGGAATCGATGCGCATCTTCTCCACTTCGCTGTCGAGGAGGTCGCGCAACACGCGCAAGGTGAGTGGCAGGTCTTCGTGAATGACGTTACCGGGCTCCACGCTGATGGAACGTTCCTGGATGGATTCCCACAGCTTGTGGAGGAACTCCACCTCCTTGGCAATCGCTTCCTCTTCCACGCCTTCGGCGGCGGTACGGATGATATAGCCATTGGCGCCCTGTCCATCGTCCAGGGAGGACACGATAGCCTTGAGCCGCTGGCGTTCCGCCTCGTCCTCGATCCGCTGCGATACGCCCAGGCTGTTCTCACCGGGCATGAACACCAGATAGCGGGCGGGGATGGTGATATGCGTGGTCAGGCGCGCACCCTTGGTGCCGAGCGGGTCCTTGATCACCTGCACCGCCAGGGTCTTGCCCTCGTGCAGCAGTTGACTGATGGATTCCGATTGCCCGCCGGGCTCCAGCCGTTCCCCATTCGGCTCCGGGATGATATCCGAGGCATGCAGGAAGGCGGCGCGCTCCAGGCCAATGTCGACGAAGGCGGCCTGCATGCCCGGCAGCACCCGGCAAACCTTGCCCTTGTAGATGTTGCCCACCAGGCCTCGGCGGTTGCTGCGCTCGATGAAGACTTCCTGCAGCACCCCGTTCTCCACCACGGCGACGCGGGTCTCCTGCGGGGTGACATTGACCAGGATTTCCTCACTCATATTGGTTTCCGCATAAACATTGCAATTCTGCCGGTGCTGGATCGGTTCGCGGGCGAAGCCCGCTCCTACAGGGGGCGGAGTTAGCGGTTCGCGGGCAAAGCCCGCTCCTACGGGGGACGGATTTACCGGTAGGAGCGGGCTTTGCCCGCGAACCGATCCGGCATCAGCCCCGCAGCCGTTCAAAACCAGCCGGATGTATGCCCGCCTGCGCCAGCAGCGCGGCGGTCTCGAACAGCGGCAGGCCCATCACGCCACTGTAGCTGCCTTCCAGCCGCACCACGAATATTGCGCCCAGGCCCTGTATGCCATAGGCACCGGCCTTGTCCTCAGGTTCCCCGCTTTCCCAATAGGCCAGCCGCTCGGCGGCCTCGATGGGGCGGAAGGTCACCCGGCTGCGGCTCAGGCGGACCTCGGGCTCCGGCGTCACCAGCGCCACGGCGGTCAGTACCTCGTGGGTACGGCCCGACAGGCGCGCCAGCATGGTCAGGGCAGCGTCGCGATCCCGCGGCTTGCCCAGGGTTTCACCATCCAGTACCACGAGGGTGTCGGCACCCAGCACCGGCCCCCGCTCCACCACCGGCAGGGCCTGCCAGCCCGCCAGTGCCTTGTCCAGGGCCAGGCGCTGCACGAATGCCTCCACCGTCTCACCGGCACGGCGGCTTTCGTCCAGATCTACCGCCAGCACCCGGTGGCGCACGCCGATCTGGTTCAACAGCTCGCGGCGGCGCGGAGAGGCGGAGGCCAGTACCAGGGTCGGTGTCTCAGTCATGGCAGTCTGCCACAAAAGGGCGCGGCATGCGGCCGCGGGGCATGAGTCGCGTCATCCCGGCGCAGGCCGGGATCCATGAATTCCTGGCGCAGGTGGGTTCTGGATCCCGGCCTGCACCGGGATGACGAAAAATAAACGCGCCGGGATGACGAATAATAATCGTGCCGGGGTGACAGAAAATAGTCGTGCCGGGATGACGAAAAATGGTCGCGCCCCGATGACGGGAAATGGTGTCCTGGCTGAAGCAAATGCCATCCGGTGTCTATTGTCGATGGTAGGGATGACCCTTGTACAGGGTCCAGGCGCGATACAGCTGTTCGGCCAGCAGGACCCGCACCAGGGGGTGCGGCAGGGTCAGGGGGGACAGGGACCAGGCCTGCTCGGCACGCGCGCGGCAGGCCTCGGAGAGACCGTCGGGGCCGCCCACCAGCAGGGCGACATCGCGGCCCGCGCCCAGCCAGGCCTCCAGCTCGCCGGCCAGTTGTTCCGTGCTCCAGGCCCGGCCTTCCACCTCCAGGGCAATCACCTGGCAGTCGCGCGGCAGGGCCGCCAGCATCTTCTCGCCTTCCTCGGCGATGGCGCGCTGCACATCGGCATTCTTGCCGCGCTTGCCGAGCGGGATCTCCACCAGTTGCACAGCGCATTCGCGTGGCAGGCGCTTGGCGTATTCCGTGAACCCATCCTGCACCCAGGCCGGCATGCGCGTGCCCACGGCGATGAGCTGGATGCGCATGCGGCGGGGCCTACTCCTGGCCCATGCGCCGGTTGGGCTCCACCTCGGCACCCGGACCGCCCACGGCCCAGAGTTTTTCCAGGTTGTAGAAGTCGCGCGCCGCGGGCAGCATCACATGCAGCACCACGTCACCGAAATCCACCAGCACCCATTCCCCGGCCTGCTCGCCTTCCGAGCCGATGGGCATGATGCCCTGTTGCTTGGCCTCCACCACGGCATTGTTCGCCAGGGATTTCACATGACGGTTGGAGGTTCCGCTGGCGATGATCATCCAGTCGGTGACCGAGGTCATGTCGTGGACGTCGAGCGCGGTGATCTGCACACCCTTGAGGTCTTCCAGGGCCCCGATCACCAGGTCCTTCAATTCATTTGCTTCCATCAATCAAAACCTCTATTCACCGCAAAGGCGCAAAGTAAACCCAATCATTGCAAAATTTCGCTTGTAGGAGCGGCCTTGGCCGCGAAGGGCCGGTGCCACTGCTGTTCGCGGCCAGAGGCCGCTCCTACAGGTGCCCAAGGGGGAAATACCGTTGCTACCCGCGTGGCAACTAGCCCGACACACCATACAAAGCTTCTTCATGAATATAGTCCAGCACCGCATCGGGCAGCAGAAAGCGCGGGCTCGCGCCCGCCGCCAGCCGTGCGCGGATGTCCGTGGCGGAGATGGCCAGCTGGCTGACCGGCAAGAACAACATGGCGCCGGCCGGCTCCTGCGCCAACCGGGTAATCTCTTCTGTACGATGGGCGCGCACCAGTTCCGCCAGCTCGCCCTGCTCTGGCAGCACCACGCCGGGCCGCTCCATCACCACGATGTGGGCCAGCCCGATCAGCCGCGTCCACTGGTGCCAGGCCGGAAGGCCGAGCAAGGCGTCCAGGCCCAGGATCAGCACCAGCGGTACCTCGCCCAGCTCGTCGCGCAGCGAGGCCAGGGTATCCACCATGTAGGAAGGTCCTTCCCGTTCCAGTTCCCGTCCGTCCACCGTCATGCCGGGCTGGTCGAGAATGGCCAGCCGCACCATGTCCAGGCGTTGTTGCGCGCTGGCCAGGGGCTGGGGACGATGGGGCGGAATGGCGGCGGGAATGAAACGCAGCTCCGCCAGTTCCAGTTGCTGCTGCACTTCCAGGGCGGTGCGCAGGTGTGCGTAATGGATGGGATCGAAGGTGCCGCCGAACAGACCGATCATCGGCGTGGCACACCCTGGCTATTGGCGAATATGACCGTCACCCAGCACCACGAATTTCAGGGTCGTAAGACCTTCCAGGCCCACCGGGCCACGGGCGTGCAGCTTGTCGGTGCTGATGCCGATCTCGGCACCCAGGCCGTATTCGAAACCGTCGGCGAAGCGGGTCGAGGCATTGACCATCACCGAGCTGGAATCCACCTCGCGCAGGAAGCGGCGCGCGCGGCCCAGGTTCTCGGTGAGGATGGCGTCGGTGTGACGCGAACTGTGGCGCTCGATATGGGAAATGGCTTCATCGAGATCGGCCACCACGCGCACGGCGAGAATGGGCGCAAGGTATTCCGTATCCCAGTCATCCTCGGTAGCGGCCGTGATACCCGGCAGGATGGCGCAGCTACGCGCACAGCCGCGCAGCTCCACGCCGGCGTCCTGATATTGTTTGCCGAGCACCGGCAGGATGCGTGCCGCGATGTCTTCGTGCACCAGCAGGGTCTCCATGGTGTTGCAAGTACCGTAGCGCTGGGTCTTGGCGTTGAAGGCCACCATCACGGCCTTGTCGACATCGGCCTCGTCGTCGATGTAGGTGTGACAGATGCCGTCCAGGTGCTTGATCACCGGCACACGGGATTCACGGCTGATGCGTTCGATCAGGCCCTTGCCGCCACGCGGCACGATGACGTCCACGTATTTTTCCATGCGCACCAGCTCGCCCACGGCGGCGCGGTTGGTGGTCTCGATCACCTGCACGGCGGTTTCGGGCAGGCCGGCGGCCTGCAGCCCGGCGCGGATGCAAACGGCGATGGCCTGGTTGGAATGCACCGCCTCGGAGCCGCCGCGCAGGATGGCCGCGTTGCCCGACTTCAGGCACAGGCCGGCGGCATCGGCGGTCACATTGGGGCGCGATTCATAGATGATGCCGATGACGCCCAGCGGCACGCGCATGCGCCCCACCTGGATGCCGGAGGGGCGGTACTTGAGGTCGGAGATCTCGCCCACGGGATCCGGCAGGGCGGCGATCCGGCGCAGGCCCTCGGCCATGGCGCTGATGCGCGCCGGGGTCAGTTCCAGACGATCCAGCAGAGCGGCGTCCAGGCCACGGGCACGGCCGGCTTCCAGGTCCTTGCGATTCTCCGCGGCCAGGGTCGCGGCGGCCATCTCGATGGCGGTGGCGATGGCGTTCAGGGCGGCATTCCTGGCGCCGGTGTCGGCAGCGGCCACGGCGCGCGCGGCGGCACGGGCCTGCTCGCCCACCTGCTGCATGTAGGTGGGGATGTCAAAATTCAGGCTGTCTGCTTTTGCGTTCATGTGTTCGGTTACTCGTGATTCATCCAATACCCCCTCTCCCCCGCTACGGGGGAGAGGTGATGACGCGGTCCAGCTCCGCCGCCTGGCGCAGCAGGCGCCGCCACTGGGGCAGGCGCAAGCGCCCCAGGGCGGCGCCGATGGGCTGCTTGCGCGACTCCCAGACCCGGTATTTGGCCATCACCTGGCCCGCTGCCGTGCCCTGGGCCACCTCGCGCGCCATGGCCGCCAGGCTGCGTATCTCCCGCGCCAGGGCCCACAGGATCAGCACCGGCTCCACCCCTTCGCCACGCAGGGCGGTGAGCATGCGCTGGCTGCGCGCCACCTCGCCCGCCAGGGCCGTGTCCACCAGGCCGAATACGTCGAAACGGGCGCTGTCCGCCACCGCGGCCTGCACCGCCGCGGCGCTCAGCGGGCCCGGCCCCTGCAGCAACAACAGCTTCTCGATCTCCTGGGCGGCGGCCATCAGGTTGCCCTCCACCCGTTCCGCCAGCAGCGCCACCGCCTCGGGCTCCGGCTTGAGACCGCGATCCTGCATGCGCTGGCGGATCCAGGCCGGCAGCTTGTGGGCATCCACAGGCCACAGGGTCAGCATCACCCCGGCCTGCTCCAGGGCCTGCACCCATTTGCTCTTGCGTGCCGAAGCGTCCAGCTTGCCGGCCAGGATGATCAGCACCGTGTCCTCCGGCGGCCGTTCCACGTAGGCGCGCAGGGCCTTGGCCCCGGCATCGCCGGGCTTGCCGGTGGGCAGGCGCAGCTCCAGGATGCGCTGTTCGGCGAACAGGGACAGGTTGCCGGCGGCGGCCAGCAACTGGTCCCAGTCGAAGCCGGACTCCACGCTCAGCACCTCGCGGTCCGTATAACCACGGGCACGGGCCGCCGCGCGCAGGGCATCGGCGGCCTCAGTCATCAGCAGGGGATCATCGCCGGTGAGGAAATACACCGGGGCCAGGGTCTTTTTCAGGTGGGCATCGAGCTGGTCGGGGCGCAGTTGCATGGGGGCATTCTAGCAGATGGGGATACGCCTGAGCCCGCTCCTACGGGCGGCTGGTTTCGTTCCCGGGGGACTGCACGGGCGAGCCGGTCACTCCCGCGGTGAGAATGAAGCGCATGGCCTCCTCCATCTTCATATTCAGCGGACGGATGGCGCTGCGCGGCGTGAGGGCCGCATAACCGCCGATCATGTAGCTCATGGGGAAATACACCAGCACCATATCGGGGACATTGAGCCCACCGGGTACATCGTCAAGGTCGGTGCGGGTCACCAGGCCGATCAGCTGCAGGCCCGTTTCGCCGATGGTCACCGCCACCACCTGCTCGAAATCCTTTTTGCGCTTGGGCGAAAAATAGTCCAGCAGGTCGCGGATACCCATGTACACCGACTTGACCAGCGGCAGGCGGTAGAAAATGCTCTCGCCGCGCGCGAACAGGCGTTGCACCGTCAGGCTGTGCATGAGCAGCCCCACGGAAAAGGCCACCACCAGGCCGGCACCCACGCCCATGCCCGGCACATAGAGCACATCCGGCACGATGTAATGCAGCACACCGCCCAGCAGTTTCTCGGTGGAGACCACCAGCCAGTACAGCAGGTAGAGCGTGAGCACCACCGGCAGCATGGTGAACAGGCCGGTGAGGATATTCTTGCCGATGGTTGCCATCATGGTTCGGGCCCCTGCTATTGGCGTAGGAGCGGCCTTGGCCGCGAACGGCACAGGCAAGACCGGTTCGCGGCCAAGGCCGCTCCTACACGGTTGAGATTCATTCCGTCTTCTGCAGCGCCAGCAACCAGCCCTGCACATCCTGGCCGAAGTCCTGCCGCAATACCGTCGCGCGTACTGCGCGCACCGACAGGCCGGCCGCATCCGCCAGACGTCGCAGATAGTCGACACTATGACCATAGCGACCCGCCTTGCCCAGCACAAAATCCGCCTGATCGCCCTGCTCCACGGAAAACAGCAGCCAGCCGCCGGGGCGCAACGCGCGGGCGGCGGCCGCCATCACGGCGGCCAGGTCGCCCAGGTAGACGAAGACATCGGCCGCCAGTATCAGTTCCCAGGCATCGCTTTCGGCCTCCAGGGCCGGCACCACGTCGCCGCAGTGCAGTGTATCGTACAGCTCACGGGCGCGTGCCTTGTCGAGCATGCGTGGCGACAGATCCACGCCGGCGAGCCAGGCGGCGCGATCGCGGAAGGTCAGGCCCGACAAGCCGGTGCCGCAGCCGAGGTCCAGTACGCGCGGCCCAGTTACGCCGGTGGCCAGTTCATCGAACAGCTCGCGCAGGCGCTCTGGTATGCGGTAGCCCAGCGCACCGCCAAGATGGGCATCGAAGTCCTCGGCATACTGATCGAACAATTGGGCGACATACTCGGGCGGGGCCGCCTCCGGCGCCGCCTCACCGCGCAGGGCGGCAAGCTTGTAGGCCACCTCGGCATAGTCCGGCTTCAGGCGCAGCGCCTCGCCATAGTGATGCAGCGCTGCTTCTGCCTGGCCGGTCGCCTCCAGCACGGCGGCATGGTTGCGGTGGGCCTCGGCCAGTTCCGGATCCGCCTCCAGGGCGGCGCGGTAACAATCCGCCGCCGCGGCCAGCTCGTCACGCGCCTGGTGGATGCCGCCCAGGTTGTTGTGGGCCTGCGCCAGCCCCGGCACCAGTTCCAGCGCGGCACGATACTCGGCCACCGCCTCGTCCAACTGGCCCAGACCCTGCAGGCAGGCGCCCAGGTCGAGACGCAGCGCGGCATGACCGGGTTCGAGTGCCATCGCGCTGCGGTAATGAACCAGTGCCGCATCCCCCTGCCCCTGCGCATCCAGCAGTTCCGCGAGATTGTAGTGATAGTCCACCTCTTCGGGCTGCAGTTCGATGGCGGCCTCATAGGCCTGTATCGCCGCCCCCGGATCATCGAGGTCACGGCACACATTGCCCAGGTTGAAGTGATAGACGGCATTGCCGGGCGCGCTGGCGATGGCACGGCGGATCAGTTCCACGGCTGTGATGCCATCCCCACGGGCGTACTGGACCAGGCCGAGCAGATGCAGGGCATCGGCCTGCTCCGGCTCGCCGGCGAGGATCTCCCGGTACAGGCCTTCGGCGGCATTGAGATCGCCGGCCTGGTGCAGAGCGATGGCTTGATGGAGTGTGGTCATGGCGGTGATCTGGACTGGATGAGGCCTACCATAGCGACAGGCGGCCCCCCTTTAAAAGGGGGCGAGGTCAGATAGCGGAGTCCATCTGCAAGAGTGGCGAGCCAGCCATTAGAGCAAACACCTGGATGCCCGCCTTCGCGGGCATGACGAATCGAACTGAGCTTACCTAGGAAACCTCTGATGAAACCGTCATGCCGGTGAATGCCGGCATCCATGTGCCAGTTTCCTCTGGATTCCCGCATTCGCGGGAATGACGGCTGTTGAGGGAATGGCGGATTCAGCACTCCTCGAGATGGCATTCGACGCGGTTACGCCCGCGATTCTTGGCGCGGTACAGCGTTTCATCGGCGCAGCGGATGAACTCATCCAAGTCGCTCTGCCCATCCCACTGGGCAACCCCGAAACTGGCAGTTACATGAATCTTCTGGCCATGATACTCAATGCCGAGGGCTTCGATAGCGGCACGGATGCGCTCTGCTATGCTGGCCGCCGTTTCGAGGTCCACCCCAGACAGGAGAATGAGAAACTCTTCACCGCCCATGCGGCCAAACAGGTCTCGTGGTCGCATGGATTGGCTCATGGGCACGAGCACCGAGCGTAGCACCAGATCACCGGCTTCATGCCCGTAGCTATCGTTGATCGTCTTGAAATGATCCAGGTCAACCAGGATGACGGCCGCTGATTCGCCACCCTGGCGCAAGCGTGACAATTCACGCTGCGCTTCGGCGCGAAAATGCCGTCGGTTGGAAATCCCCGTGAGCTCATCGGTCGCCGCGGCGGATGCAAGTTGCTCGTTGGCACGCTGCAAAGCCTGGTTCGCATCCTCCAGCGCGAGGGTGCGCATGCGCACACGCTCTTCCAGAAATTCGTTATATGCCTCCAACGCACCCTCGTGAATTTTCAGCGCCTCGCGCTGGTCGGCAATCTCGCACAGCAGGATCGCCAGGCCGATGGATACCACTGCGATGAGGGCCAGGTATTGCTGAGTCAGCCAGACGGCATACTGTGGGACGGAAGTGGCATAGGGGTGAACACCCTGAACCAGGTACCAGACTGCCAGTGCTACGATGAGCATGACCGTGGCCGACGCCCCGATGACGCCAAGGCGAACCGCCGCCAGAATCCCCAGCGGCACCAGCCAGACAGGCCTGAAGAAAAACTCCAGATCCCCAGGATTACCTTGCTCGAAGGTATGGATCCCCAGGACGATCACCACGAACCAGAGCAGCGACACCTCGGCAACGACGTGCCAGCGCAACCTGGGCAGCCCATGTTCCAGCCTGCGCCATGCCACAACCAGGAAAGGCGTCAGCAGCAGCAAACCCAGGGCATCTCCGAACCACCAAAGCAGCCAAAGGGTCAGGTAGGCGGTATCCGCACGCCCCAGCAAAATATAGATACCCGCCCCCGCAAGCCCGGCAAGTGCGGAAGAAATCACTGGGCCAAAAAACAGGAAATAGGCTCCGCTGCGCAAGCGATCGAAATTGAATCCGGCCCCGACCACATACCGGATCAATAGCGCGGCGAGCGCGACCTCGAAAAGATTGACCAGACCGAAGGCCAGCGCCGCCCAGAGCGGGAAGACGGGAAAATCCGCGCCGACTTCGGCGACCAGTGCCGCCAGGCCAAGGAATGGCCACTGTCGATAAGGGAGGATGAGAAATGCCGACAGCAGGATTGCATTCGGCAGCCAGAGGATCGCAATGCCTTCCGGCGTGATGGTCTGGTGGACACCCAGCATGGCTCCACCATAGTAGGCCACGCCCACCAGCAGGATGGTCATAAGCCGCTTTGGATTGAATGCGACCGCCATGGGTCAGTGTTTTCCCATACCGGGTGACCTGCCCCCAGGGACTACACAAATGCTGCGGGCACCCAATGACATAGCACTACCCTTCCCAGGATTTCTGTCTGCCTACGCGCACTTATATACCTTTTCATCAATGGCTGACAAGTGGGCAACGTATTGATATGCGTAAAATACTGGTCCATGATGGTGCAGCTGTAGGGGCATGTGCCAGCAACCCTGAACCCTTGCCTGGTCACTCCCGGGACATGCCCGCGGGCCATACGACCGGATGTCTGGAATAGATCCCCCATGCCAGTCCGTCCCTTCCTGTATCCGCACGGCCCGCGACCTTGCCTCAGACTCCGGAATCACAAAAGGACTCCACCATGAAATCTGTCTTTTCCCACCCCACCTGGCTGCTACTCGCCTGCCTGTGGCTGACACCCGTCGCCGCCGAGGACTGGATCCTGCCGAAGCCCACGCAGATCAGCGAGCATGTCTGGGCCTGGATCGGCCCCTATGGCGGGCCGAGCAAGGAGAACCACGGCTACCGCATGAACCTGACCGCTTCATGGGCAACGGGCCCTTCCAGGCCCAGGGCGCCACCCTCATCGCCGGTAAAGAGGCCCTGCCGCGCATGGAGGAGATGGCGGATGCCTTCGCGCGCACCATCGAGTCCACCCTGGAGCTGCCGGATGGCAGCATCGCCGCACCGCCGGCACCGGAGCAACGGGTGGAGGACAGCCTCACCCTGGACCTCGGCGGTGTATCCCTGGAGGTCGTCGCCGTGGGCCAGGCACACACCCCGGGCAGCCTCATTGTGCACGTACCGGAGGACAAACTGGTGTACACCGGCGACGTGCTCTATGGCGGTCGCCTGCTGGCGCTGGTGTCGGAAGTGAGCGACCTGGAAGGCTGGCTGCTGGCCTGGGAGCGGCTGGAACAGTACCCGGACGCGCGCTTCCTGCCCGGCCATGGCGAGCCCGGCCCGCTGTCCGCCTTCGCCCACGGCAACCGCGATTATCTACAAGCCCTGCTCGATCACATGCAGGAGGCCGTGGACGCAGGCACCGACATGCAGTCCGCCATCAACGCCTTCGATGCCACGCCCTGGCAGTCACTGGCGGATTTCGAGGAACTGGCGGGGCGCAACGCGCACGAGGCCTACCGGCAGCGGGAAGCGGCGGCGTTCGGGTTCTAGGGAACCTCTGGTTTACCCGTGTTGTTGTCATTGCGAGCGCAGCGAAGCAATCTCCTAGGTGTTGATCTACCGTAGCTGGGGATTGCTTCGCTGCGCTCGCAATGACGGGTAACCCAGAGGTCCCCTGGTTCATCCGCCCTCGTGGCGGGCTATCGGGTGGCCCTTTGCCTAGAACACCGGTACCAGGTGATAGCCCTGGGCCTGCCAGCCGATCAGCGAGATGAACCCGTCACCAACCAGGGTGAGGGCCGGCAACAATGCCTCGTTATCAATGGCAAACGCCCGGGTGGCGACGGCACAGATTTCCTGGCGCACGCCGAGCTTACCCAGCGCGGCGACACTTTCGGCAATGCTCTCCAACGCATCATGGTGTTCGAACACCAGGTCGTCATCGGGTTTCGTTGAGAGATATTTCACGCTTGGGCCGATGTACACCAGGATGAAATCCGGCGTTACGCCCTGACCTTTCATTCCCTGATGCGTACCCACGATCGCCTTCAGGTAGAAGGCCAGCTTGCCCGGCTCACCGATATCAACCAGGAACACACCCTTGCCCTGCTTGAGGTCGCCCAGGGCCGCGGCATCATTGATTTCGGCAGCTGCCACGGAAAAGAAACCCAACAGCAGTACCAGCGCCAGAACAGCGTTCACACGGATTTTTACGTTCATGATCGTCCCTTACACAGCCCTCAGGAATATTGACTACAACATTGCATCACGTCATTCCCGCGAATGCGGGAATGACGTGACTTGATTGTAGCCATAAATTCCGACCCTTGAGTAAATGATCCCCACCTCTGTTCAGCTCTTGCGCACGTAGTAATGCAACACCCCATCGGTTTCATCCGTGTCCACCAGGGTATTCCCGCTACGTTCACACCAGGAGGGTATATCCGTCCGGGTGCCGGGATCGGTTGCCACGATTTCCAGAACCTCGCCGGAATGGATCGTTTTCATGGCCACATTGGTTTCAACGATCGGCATGGGGCAGCACTTGCCGGAGGTGTCCAATTGGCGGGTAACGGTGATCTTGTTCATGACTCGTCTCCTTAAAAATACTGGCAGTGTTCGGCTTGCGCCGCCTTGTCATTCAGGAACCAGGATGCACCGACGATGCCGGATGCCTCCGGGACCAGGTTGTCCTGGTCCACCCCGAAAATACCGGCCGCAAGACTGCAGGCATAAAAATTGACATTGCCGGTGGCCTTGAGGGCCTTGATCACATCGTAGATGTCCTCCGGCAGGCCGGCCTTGACCACCCGTTCCCGCACCCAGGCATCCCGGGCGGCGTGCTCTCCCTGAATGCGTTGCTGGCGGGCGCCCTCCTCGGTCAGTGCCAGCACCGCCCAGTTGACGAACAGCATATCCACCTGGGTGCCCTCGGCGCCCTGCAGATAGGCGAAGGCCAGGGGGGTGAGCAGCTTGTCGTACCCATCATCACGAACCACGATTGCCAGAGATTTCATCATCGTCTCCTTAGAACGAACATTCGTTCTATTTTTTGGTCAAAAAAAATGCCGCCCGCGGACCCTGAGGAAGCCTCAATCCGCAACCGACCGCCAGGCACAGGCCCAGATTTCATCCAGGTACTCCGGAAGTGGTTTGTCGAGTACCCCGTCCAGGCGCAGCTGTATCAGGCGCAAGGTGCCACCGAACACCGACGCTGCCGCCACGATCGGCGCCATGGTCCTGACCTCACCCGTTGTCATCCCCGCGCTGACCATTTCGCGCATCTGGACGAAGGGGCGCGAGGAACAGACCGGGGCCAATCCCGGAATGAACTCACGGTGTCGGGAAAACAGCATGAACCTCATCACCTCCGGCTCTTCCTCGGTCAGCCGGAACAGCAATTCAATGACCGCGCGGCAGCGATCATGCGCATTACGATGCCTGGCCTCGATGTCGGAAAACGCCGCCTGCATGCGCTCGACCAGGCTGTCATACAGGCTTTTGGCGATGCCTTCCTTGTCGCGAAACCGGTGGTAGATGGAACCGGTGCTGACCGCCGATTCCCGTACGATGTCCGGTATGGAGGTATTGAAATACCCCTGGCGGGTGAACAGGTGCAGGGCGGCCTGCATCACCTGCTCAGTGGCTGCGGCGCCCCGCTCGGTTGGGGCCCTGGCTTTGGATTTGGGTTCTGGCATGTGGCGTAGATTAGAACGAATGTTCGTTCTAGTCAAGCTCAATGAATCGTTCCTGGGGGGCTCGGCCCGACCACAGGCACGAACACCGCAAGGCACAGGGACGCCATGCTGATGAAAAACCCGCCTAGCCGTCGAGGTTTTCCAGCATATCCGCATGGACACGCTGGTCGGCCGCGTCGTGCAGCACGAAACGCACCTGGCGGACCGAAGCCAGTTCGGGAGCCGTATCGGCCACGGTCCGCAGCGCCACCCGTGCCGCCGCTTCCAGGGGATAGCCGAAGGCGCCGGTGGAGATGGCGGGAAAGGCGATGCTGTGGATACCCGCCTGCTCGGCCAGACGCAGGGCGTTGCGATAGCAGCTGGCCAGCAGCTCCGCGACCGGCTCGTCCTGGCCATACACCGGCCCCAGGCAATGGATCACGTAGCGGTTGGGCAGATCATGCCCGCCGGTGATCACCGCCTGGCCGGGTTCGATGGGCGCCAGGGGACGGCACTCCTCCTCCAGCCCGGGCCCGGCGGCACGGTGGATGGCCCCGGCCACGCCGCCGCCGATGCGCAGCTGGGCATTGGCGGCATTGACGATGGCGTCCATGTCCGGCTGGCGCACGATGTCGCCGGTGACGCATTCGATGATGAGGTTATGGAAAGTTTTCTGGCTCATCATGGATATCTCATGGGTGACGCCATTTCGCAGGGTCGCGTGCAGTATGCATAACAGCGAGCACAACGACTCTTTCTTCCTCTGTCACGAAAAAGATCCCAAAAGGGAAGCGACTTACCAACGCGCGGCGGACCTTGCGGTACATAACAGGGAACCGGAGCGGATTGTCTTGTATCGATTCCAGCACTCGTTCCACAACCGCCAAGAAATCAAAACCAAGACCGGGCACTTTTTCGTTGTACCACTTGTATGCCTGAGCAAGATCCTTCTCGGCGTCCTGCCACAGGATCAGTTTATAGTTCATCCGTGTTTTAGAATCCGTTCCTTAACGTCGCTCCAGGGCGATCCACTTTCGGGGTTCGCGTGATAGGCGTCCAATCGGAGGTCCAATGCGGTACGCTGCGCCTCGGAAAGTTCAATTGCTTCAGGCACTTCAGCGATACTATCCCACAAATCCTCGACCAGGCGCAGTCGCTCCTTTACTGGCAGCGCAAGCAAATCATTGACTGTAATAGGTTTCATGGCACTCAACTTAGCACTCCTTGCGTAGTTTTTCCATTAGTGGGCTTGCCCATGACGTTCGAGACAAAGGGTCAACAGGAGGCAGGTGAAACCCGCCGGTTCTCGACACCTATCGTGCACCGTGGCCTGCGCCTGGTTCAGCCCACGGTGCGCAACTTCCGCCGGGCCAACCGGCCACCAGCAGCCTGTAGACCACCTGGCCCACAACCACGCCGGCCGCAAGCAGGATGAGCACACCCTTGAACAGGGCGACCCGGGCCTTGGCCACCGCGACCTAACTGCATAGCGGCCACACCTGGTACCAAGCGCGGCACTTGAACCGGTCTTCGCACTGGCGCAATTGCGCCCCGTATTCCCGGGCCGTATGGTCCACGCGCTCGGCAATCCCCATCAGCTTTGGCTTGTTCCGGTAGCTGGGATCCCATTTGGAAATGCCCAGCAGCTTGTTGCTCTTGTTGTTATACCAGCCGATGAAATCCAGGGCGTCTTCCATATCCGAACGGCTTTTCAGCAGGCCGCCGGTTTCTTTCCGGTAGTCCTTCCAGGCAGGATCCTGCACCTGGGCATAGCCCTTGGCGGAGGATGGCCGCCCCAGGGGAATGAATAAAAACCATTCACGGGCAGGCTTGGCATTATGCCGATAACTGGACTCATGCCGGACGAAGGCCATAAGGATATGCGCCGGGACACCCCACTTCTTTTCCGAAGCCCGGGCATAATCATACCAGTGCGGATTCTGCTCGAAGACCGCGCATAGATCATGCTGCTGCCGAGGAGGGTTGGCTGCACAGCCCGCCAATACGCCCAGGAGGAGTAGAAAAATGCTCCATTTAAGGAATCTCTGATTAATGTCCTGCCCGTCATTCCCGCGAATGCGGGAATCCAGGTATTTCAAAAACATGGATTCCCGCATTCGCGGGAATGACGAATAAATCAGGGCTTCCTTAAAATAAACGATTACGCCCTTCATCCTGATTCATAAGCTGTAAACAAATCGTTCTCGAATATTCTCATCTCCGATTTCCGGTACCATTCGCCCTATCATGGCGAATTCTCCGACGCTTCTGGAAACCGATAAAAGCTCTGTGACAACGGCCTGCGCGTAGTGCTCAGAATCCCGCGCAATATAGTCGGCGATGGCTTCAAGATCCTCGGTTGCCTCTGGCGACCACTTTACTTCGAGGTCCATTTACTAAATTTCCTTTCGACCTCGTCCTGGCTGAGCGCCCCTTCCTTCTCGGCACGCTCAATCCCTCTGTGGATTTTTTCCACGACATACAGGTGATATTGGACATCTTCCAGTGAGCAATCATCAGGAAGTTTGTCCAGAAGCGCTTTTACCTCTTCTTTAGCAGTACTCATA
>JAIVHA010000186.1 GCA_020201295.1 Lysobacteraceae bacterium
AGCCGACATGCCGATCAATCTCGACAGCTACCTGGGGAACCTGTCCACCGCGTTGGAGCTGCGCGGCAAGCGTGCCGAACTGCTGGCCTCCAACATGGCCAACGCCGACACCCCCAACTACAAGGCGCGGGACTTCGATTTCAAGGCGGCCCTGGGCCAGGCGCAGGGCCAGCAGGTGGCCCTGCGCACTACCGCCAAGGGGCATATCAACCCGGAGGGCGCCACGGGCGGCGCGCAGCCGGCCCTGCAGTACCGCATTCCCGGCCAGCCCTCACTGGATGGCAACACCGTGGATATGCAGCAGGAAAAAAGCGCCTTCACCGAGAACGCGGTGATGTACCAGAGCACCCTGTCCTTCCTGGACAGCCGCATCAAGGGCCTGAAGTCGGCCTTGCGAGGAGAGTAAGCCATGTCCCTGTTCAATATCTTCGAGGTCGCCGGCTCCGCCATGAGTGCGCAGAGCGTGCGGCTCAATACCACAGCCAGCAACCTGGCCAACGCGGACAGTGTCAGCAGCAGCCTGGAACAGACCTACCGTTCCCGCGAGCCGGTGTTCGCGGCAGTCATGAAGGGATTGCAGGGGAACAATGCCGCGTCCGCGGGCGTGCGGGTGGCCGGCATCGTGGAAAGCGATGCGCCGCTGGATAGCCGCTATGAGCCCAACAACCCCATGGCCAACGAAGAAGGCTATGTGTTCCTCCCCAATGTGAACGTGGTGGACCAGATGGCCAATATGATCTCGGCCTCCCGTTCCTACCAGAACAACGTGGAAGTGCTGAATACCTCCAAGCAGCTGCTGATGGCCACCATTCGCCTTGGGCAATAGGACACTGAGGAACCAAGACCATGATCAATACCGATAACAGTTTTGAATCCGTGGGCTTTCGCAGCCTGCGTGAATTGCAAAGCCAGAACAGCAAGAGCGCGGAGCTGGGGCAGGAAGACTTCCTCGAGCTCATGACCACCCAGTTGCAGAATCAGGATCCATTCAAGCCCATGGAAAACGGGGACTTCCTGGCCCAGATCGCCCAGTTCAGCACCGTGTCCGGCATCCAGGAACTGCAGGGCTCCTTCGAGAGGCTGAGCCAGTCCCTGGTGTCGAACCAGGCCCTGCAGGCCGCCGGCCTGGTGGGACGTTCGGTGCTGGCGCCCACCGGCATCGCGGCCCTGGAACAGGATGGCGGGGTGAAGGGCGTGGTGCAGGTGCCAGCCAGCAGTAACGAGGTCCAGGTCACCATTCATGCCGCGTCCGGTGAGACCATCCGCCGCCTGCAGCTCGGCAGCCAGCCCGCCGGCAATGCCCAGTTCCAGTGGGATGGCCTCAAGGATGATGGCACCCGCGCCGCGCCGGGCACCTATTTCGTTGCTGCCAATGGGCAGTATGAAGACAAACAGGTGGCGCTGGACACACTGGTGTCCTCCACCGTGGAGAGCGTCACCCTGGGGGGTGACGGTGGTTTATTGCTGGATCTGCGCGGCGTTGGCCAGCTGGACTTCAAGGAAGTCCGCCAGATTCTCTGATCGAATTACCTGATGAAGGAGTAACACCATGCCCTTTCGTACCGCACTGAGTGGTTTGAATGCCTCTTCCGCCGAATTGCGTGTCATCGGCAACAACGTGGCCAATGCCAGCACCACCGGCTTCAAGGAATCGCGGGCGGAGTTTGCCGACATTTTCGCCAGCTCCAACCTGGGCGTGACCTCCAATGCCATCGGCAGCGGCGTACGGGTCTCCTCGGTCTCCCAGCAGTTCACCCAGGGCAACATCGGCTTCACCGATAACAACCTGGACCTGGCCATCAGTGGCCAGGGCTTCCTGATCATGAACGACAATGGGGTAAACGCCTATACGCGTGCCGGCGCCATGAGCGTGGACCGCGATGGTTATGTGGTGAACAGTCAGGGCCAGCGCCTGACGGTATTCAGCGCTGACAACAACGGCACCATCACTGGCGCCACCGGTGATCTGCAGTTGGACCGCTCCGACATCGCCCCGGTGGCCACCACCCGGGTGGATATGTCCGCCAACCTGAACGCGGCGGCGGCGGTTCCCGGCGGGTTGACCGGTTCCTCCACCCTCTCACTTACGGGCACGCTACTCGACGAGGACGACAGCCCCGTCCTCAACATTGCGATCTCCGACGTGGTGGACAGCTGGGGCCAGGACTATCCCGGCGCCACCCTGAGCTTCGCCTATTCCGGTGACGGTACCAATAATCTCTGGGACATCACCTTCAATGACGGCGTGAACCCTGCCGTGACGGTGGCCGGGGTCGATGTGGGCACCGATAACGAGGCGGTGTTCAGCTGGGATCCCGACGGCCTCGGCTCCATGAATGCCACCGACCTGACCCTGGACATTGCCGGCTTGTCTCCGGTCCTGAACGGTGGCGGTGTCACGGACCTGGCGTCAGCTGACTCCAATGGCTCCACCCAGGCCGCCTTCGACCCCACCGATGCCAGCACCTACAACAATTCCACTTCGGTGACGGTCTATGATTCCCTCGGGGCCTCGCACCTGTCCACCATGTATTTCCGCAAGACCGGTATACCGAACCAGTGGGAGGTATACAGCTATCTGGATGGCGTGGCCCAGGGTGGCGCCCAGACGGTGCAGTTTGACTCCAGCGGCAATATCACCTCCGGTGGACAGGTCACCGTGGGCCCCGCCAGCGTCAATACCGGCGCCGCGGATCTCACCTTCACCGTCGACTTCACCCGCACCACCCAGTACGGCAGTGGTTTCAACGTGAACGCCATGGACCAGGACGGTTTCACCACTGGCCGTCTGAGTGGCATCGACATCTCCGATACCGGCGTGATCACCTCGCGGTTCACCAACGGTCAGTCCCGCACCCTGGGCCAGATCGCCCTGGCCAATTTCAACAATACCCAGGGCCTGCGCCAGCTCGGCGACACCAGCTGGTCGGAAAGCTTCGATTCCGGCCAGCCCTTGGTGGGCACGGCCGGTTCCGGCAGCCTGGGCCTGATCGAATCGGGTGCCCTGGAGGGTTCCAACGTGGACCTCACCGAGCAGCTGGTGGGCATGATCACCGCCCAGCGTAACTTCCAGGCCAATGCGCAGGTGATTACCACTGCCGACACGGTCACCCAGACCATTATCAACATCCGCTGAGGATAGGTAACCACTATGGACCGCATGCTGTACCTGGCCGCCACCGGCGCCACCCAGATCATGCACCGCCAGGCGGCCAATACCCATAACCTGGCCAATGCCAGTACCACGGGTTTCCAGGCCGACTTGTCGGCGGCCCGCGCCATGCCGGTGTTCGGCGAGGGCCATGCCAGCCGGGTGTATGCCATGGCGGAACGGCCGGGCGTGGATTTCAGCCGCGGTACCTTGATGGTCACGGGCCGCGAACTGGATGTGGCGGTGAATGGCGATGGCTGGATCGCGGTGCAGGGTGCCGATGGCCGCGAGGCCTACACCCGCGCCGGGGACCTGCGCGTCAACTCCGCCGGCCAGTTGACCAACGGGGCGGGTCATGCGGTGCTGGGCGATGCCGGCCCGCTGGTGATCCCGCCCTATGAATCCCTGGAGATTGGCGGTGACGGCACTGTCACCATCCGGCCCATCGGCCAGGCGCCCAACACCCTGGCGGAAGTGGGCCGCATCAAGCTGGTGGACCATGTGCCCGGCCAGCTGGAAAAAGGCGAGGATGGCCTGTTGCGCAGCCGGGACGGCAATCTCTTGCCGCCCAGCGTCAATGTCAGCCTGCTGAACGGCAACCTGGAGTCCAGCAATGTCAGCATGGTGGAAGCCATGACCAACATGATCGAGCTGAGCCGTTCTTTTGAGATGCAAATCAAGCTGATGAAAACCGCCGAGGACAACGACGCACAATCGGCACGAATGATGCAGATGAGTTAGCCAGTGATGCCAACCCCGGCACCGTGGGAGCGGGCTCTGCCCGCGAAGGTTCGCGGGCACAGTCCGCTCCTACAGGAAGCGTGGCAAGACCAAAGAGGACCGTAGCATGAACAAAGCACTCTGGATCGCCAAGACCGGCCTGGAAGCCCAGCAGACCCGCATGGCCACCATCTCCAACAACCTGGCCAACGTCAACACCAACGGCTTCAAGAAGGACCGCGCCATCTTCGAGGACCTGCTCTATCAGAACGTGCGCCAGGTGGGCGCCCAGTCCACCCAGGACACCCAGCTGCCCTCTGGCCTGCAGCTCGGCACCGGGGTGCGCACCGTGGCGACCGAGAAACTGCACTTGCAGGGTAACCTCATCCAGACCGAGAACAGTCTCGACGTGGCCATCCAGGGACGCGGCTTCATGCAGGTGCTGATGCCCGACGGCGGCATCGGTTACACCCGTGACGGTTCCTTCAAGGTGGACTCGACCGGCCAGCTGGTGACTTCCAGCGGTTTTGTCATCCAGCCGGCCATCACCCTCCCCGACAATGCCCTGAATATCACCATCGGCAGTGACGGTATCGTCTCTGCCAGCCTGCCGGGCACCACGGCAACCACCGAGCTGGGCGATATCCAGCTGGCGGACTTCGTCAATCCCGCCGGCCTGCAGCCCATCGGCCAGAATCTGTACCTGGAGTCGGCCGCCAGCGGTTCGCCCTCCACCGGCACCCCGGGGCTCAACGGCCTGGGCACGGTGGTGCAGGGGGCACTGGAAAGTTCCAACGTCAATACCGTGGAGGAACTGGTGAACATGATCGAGGCGCAGCGCGCCTACGAGATGAATTCCAAGGCCATCTCCACCTCCGACCGCATGCTGCAGTTCGTGACCAACAACCTGTAAATGAATATATAACCAGACCACCATGGAAACACGTTCGTTGAATCGTCATTGCGAGCGGAGCGAAGCAATCTCCCTCCAGAACAAATCAATCACACACAGATTGCCGCGTCGCTACGCTCCTCGCAATGACGCAGGATTCAGAGGTTCCATATTATGATGCCTGCCCGCCACTTCTTGCCATTGCTGGCGCTGTTTGCCCTGCTGCTGGGTGGCTGTGCCTCCATGCCCCGGCCCGCTGAAGGTCCCAGCTACCGGCCGGTGCATCCACCCATGGTGCAGGCGGCGCCTACGGACAACGGTTCCATCTATCAATCCGGCTACGAGGTGCGCCTGTTCGAAGACAACAAGGCACGCCGGGTGGGGGATGTCCTGACCATCACGCTGCAGGAGCGCACCCAGGCCAGCAAGTCGGCGTCCACGGAAACCACCAAGTCCAGCGATGTGAACATTGCCAATCCCACCCTGTTCGGCGCCAGCCCGCGGTTCAATGTGCCCGGCATCGTGCCCCTGGACAGCAATCGCGGCAACAGCCTCGAGACCGGTATCAGTTCCGGCACCAGTTTTGCCGGCGAGGGTGATGCCAGCCAGAGCAACAGCCTGACGGGCAATATCACCGTTACCATCGCCGATGTGTTGCCCAACGGCAACCTGGTAGTGCGTGGCGAGAAGTGGCTGACCCTGAACAATGGCGAGGAATTCATCCAGATCTCCGGCATCGTGCGGCCGCAGGACATCTCCACCGGCAACACGGTGGCGTCCACCCAGGTGGCCGATGCCCGCATCACCTACAGCGGCAAGGGACAGCTCGCCGACACCCAGCGCAGTGGCTGGCTGACCCGCTTCTTCAACAGCGCCATCTGGCCCTTGTGAGCGACACCGGTATGAACATGAGTGTGTATTCAATGAAATCCGCAGCAACCGGCAGGACGAAACCGACCTCATTGGACACGGCGGGACCTGGCCGCGGTGGCCGGTGTGCGCAGTAACCAGCTGGTGGGTTACGGCCTGGTGGTGGGCCTGGACGGCAGCGGTGACCAGACCAGCCAGACGCCCTTCACGGTACAGAGCCTGAAGAACATGCTCAACCAGTTCGGCGTCACCATACCCGCGGATGTCAATCCGCAGCTGAAGAACGTGGCGGCGGTCGCCATCCATGCCGAGTTGCCGCCCTTTGCCAAGCCCGGCCAGCGTCTCGATATCACGGTTTCCTCCCTGGGTAATGCCAAGAGCCTGCGTGGTGGCGCCCTGCTGATGGCGCCCTTGCGCGGTGCCGATGGCAATGTCTATGCCGTCGCCCAGGGCAGTCTGCTGGTAAGTGGCCTGTCCGCCACCGGTGCCGATGGCTCGCGGGTTACCGTCAACGTGCCCAGCGTGGGACGCATCCCCGGTGGCGCCACGGTGGAACGGGTCGTGCCTACCGGCTTCATGAACCAGGATTACCTGGTGCTGAACCTGCATACCGCTGATTTCACCACCGCCACCCGCCTGGCAGCCGGTATCGATGACGCCATGGGGCCGGGTACCGCCGCCGCCATCGATGCCACCTCGGTACGCGTCAATGCACCGCGTGATCCCAACCAGCGTGTGGCCTATGTGTCGGTGCTGGAAAACCTGCGTGTGGAACCGGGCGCCGCGCCGGCGCGGGTGATCGTCAACTCCCGGACCGGTACCGTGGTGATCGGCGCCCACGTGCGTCTGCTGCCGGCGGCGATTTCCCACGGTTCCATGACTGTCACCATCTCCGAACAACTCACCGTCAGCCAGCCCGCGCCTTTTTCGACGGGCGCTACCGTGGTGACCCCGGAAAGCGATGTCGAGGTGGCCGAGGACGTCGACCGCATGTTCCTGTTCGATACCGGCGTCACCTTGCAGGACATCGTCGATGGCGTGAATCGCGTCGGTGCGGGTCCCAGTGACCTGGTGGCGATTCTCGAGGCCCTCAAGAGTGCCGGCTCCTTGCGTGCCGAGCTGATCATTCTCTAGGAAAATATTATCGGACCATGAGTATCTCTGCCGCCAATCACGCCGACATCTATACCGACTTCCAGGGTCTGGCGAAGCTGCGTGCCGAGGCGCGCTCGGACTCGCCCAAGGCCTTGCGCGAGGCGGCGCGCCAGTTCGAGGCCCTGTTCCTGCAACAGATGCTGAAAAGCATGCGCGAGGCGAGCATGGGCGAGGGGCTGATGGACAACGACCAGACCAAGCACTACCAGAGCATGTATGACCAGCAGCTCGGCATCGATCTCAGCAAGGGCCGTGGCCTGGGCCTGGCCGAGACCCTGATGCGGCAACTGGGTAGGAGCGACGCCAGTCGCGATCAGTCGGGGCCGGATCAAATCGCGGCTCGCGCCGCTCCCACATTCGAGCACATGCGAACTCGGAACACGGCCCGAGGTGCTCATCGCCCAGGCGGCCCTGGAGACGGGTTGGGGACGCGCCATGCCGCGCCACGAGGACGGCAGCCCGAGTCATAACCTGTTCGGCATCAAGGCCGATTCCCGCTGGGACGGGGAACGGGTGGCGGTGCAGACCATGGAATTTCGTGACGGACTCATGCAACGCGAACGCGCCTCTTTCCGCAGCTATCAATCACTGGCGCAAGGATTCGAGGATTACGTGAGCTTCCTGCGCGAGAACCCGCGCTATCAACAGGCCCTGGAAGCCGCCGGTGACGGTGGGCGCTACCTGCGCGAACTGCAACAGGCCGGTTACGCCACTGATCCGGAATACGCCGACAAGATCAACGCCATACTGGGCGGCGAACGCCTGGCGTCCGCGCTGGAGGTCTCTCGTGGCTAAGGAAGCCTGTAATCATTGCTACCCCGTAGGAGCGGGCTTCGCCCGCGAACATCTCTTCCATGAAAAACTGTTCGCGGGCGAAGGCCGCTCCTACAGGTGGCTCCGTATGGCCGGGAGTGCAACATGAGTGACCTGCTCGGAATCGGGGTGTCAGGGCTGCAGGCCTTCAAGCGCGAGCTGGATACCACCTCCCACAACATCGCCAACGTAAACACCGAGGGCTATTCCCGCCAGCGTGTGGACCTGGCCGCCCGCAAGCCGGATCAGTTTGGTTTTGGCTACATGGGCAATGGCGTGGGTGTCGATGGTGTCAAACGTATCGTCGATGAATTCCTCGACCGACAGATTCTCAGCAATTCCACCAGTTTCAGCCAGATGGATACCTTCCACAACCTGGTGTCGCGGGTGGACGACCTGCTGGCCAACGCCGATGCCGGCTTGACGCCTACCCTGCAGTCCTTTTTCAATGCCGCCCAGGACGTGGCCAACGATCCCACCTCCATTCCCGCGCGCCAGGTGTTCCTGGCCCGGGCCGAAACCCTGGTGGATCGCCTGTATTCCCTGGACCAGCAGATGGCGAACCTGGCGAGCCAGACCAACGCCGGCATTGGCAATACCCTCAACGAGGTGAACAGCCTGGCCGAGGGTATCGCCATGCTCAACCGCGATATCACCACGGCCTTCAGCGGCACCAACCGCCAGCCGAACGACCTGCTCGACAAGCGCGACCAGATGATTCGTGAGCTTTCCCAATTCGTGGATGTTCAGGTGGTATCCCAAAGCAACGGCGCTCTGAATGTCTTTATCGGTACCGGCCAGGCGCTGGTGGTGGATGGCGAAGCCCGGACCCTGGCGGCCGTGAACAATGCCTTCGATCCCCAGCAGATCGATATCGTCGTTCGCCAAGGCAGCAACTCAGTGGTGGTTACCGAACAAATGCGGGGTGGGGTCATCGGAGGTTCCCTGGATTTCCTCGATCAGGTGTTGTATCCGGCCCGCAACGAGCTGGGCCGCATCGCCGTGGGTCTGGCGGGCAGCTTCAATGAACAGCACCGACAGGGGCTGGACCTGGACGGCAACCTGGGCGGAGATTTCTTCCAGGGGCTGAATACGGGCAATCTCGTGCCCACGGTAATGGGAGGGGTCAACAACAGCAGCGCCGGTTCCGATGTGCTGACGGCGCGCTACGCGGATGTGAGCCAGCTTGGCAACGGGAATTATCAGGTGCGCTACCTGGGCAGCAACCAGTACGAGGTCATGCAGACCAACACCAACCAGACCCGTACCTTCACCGGCCCTAATTTCAGCTTCGATGGCCTGGATATCGAGATCAGCTCGGCGCCCTCCGTGGGGGATACCTATCTCATCCGGCCCAGCTACGGGCTTGCCTCAAGTCTCGACCTGACCATCCGCGATCCGCGCGCTATTGCCGCCGGGCTGCCGGTGCTGGGCGCGGTCGCGGCCACGGGCAATACCGGGGATGCCGGTGTGACGGTGGCGGCGGCCAGTGATGGCACGCCATACCAGGCTGGCGACTACAGCATTCTCCTGGGCTCCGTGGCCGCGACCGCGGGGGCGGATGGTGGCGTCAGTATCGGCGCTTTCACCAATGCCTCGGGTCTGGGAAACAGCTTGGGTTACGAGCTTTCCCTGAACGGAACCGTCGTCCATACGCAGGCTGAGGCGGATGCGCCCCTGGCGGACCTCGATGCCCTGGCCGCCGCCATCAATGATGACGTGGCGCTCACCGGGGTACGCGCCTATGTGGATGGTGGCAATCTCTACCTGGCGAATGATCCAGCCAGCAACCAGCCCATCCTATGTGGATGGTGGCAATCTCTACCTGGTGAACGACCCGGCCAGCGATCAGGCCATTAGTGTGACCGAATCCATGACGGCCACGGGGGATGCCGGCGATACCATCACCGGGTACTTCGGCACGGCGCTCGCCGGTGACAGTGCCAGCGCGACCATCAACTATGCTGCCAGCGCCGACAGCTATCTGGTCCTGAATGGCAGTGGAACCGTACTGGATGCCGATGCCTATACCAGCGGCGCGACCATTGCCTTCAACGGCCTCGAGGCCACGGTCACCGGCAGCGCCAACCTGGGTGACCGTTTCAGTATCGCAGGCAACCAGGGTGGGGTAGGGGACAATCGCAACATGCTGGCGCTGGCCGGCCTGCAGACCAAGGCTACCCTGGACAAGGGCAACGCCAGCTACCTCGATGTCTATGGCCGCATGGTGGCCAACGTGGGCGCGAAGAGCCAGCAGGCCTCCATTACCCGCGATGCCCAGGCCACCCTGCTGCAGCAGTCGGTCTCGGCACGGGAATCGGTCTCCGGCGTCAACCTGGACGAGGAGGCGGCGGCCCTGATCCGCTTCCAGCAGGCCTACCAGGCTGCCGCCCAGGTGATCAGCGTCGCCAATGAACTGTTCCAGACCCTGCTGGGGGCGGTACGTCGATGAGCATGCGCATCTCCACCTCGCAACTGTTCCAGCTTGGCATCAAGTCAGTGCTGGACCAGCAGGCCACGGTCTCGAAGCTGCAGCAGCAGATCGCCAGCGGCAAGCGCATCCAGTCACCCGCCGACGATCCCACCGGCGCGGTGCGCATCCTCGATGTGCGCCAGGCCATCGACACCACCAGCCAGTACCAGCGCAACATCAACCTGGCGCGGGAACGCCTGGCGGTGGAGGACTCCACCCTGGACAGTTCCGTGGACGTCCTGCAGCGGGTACGCGAACTGGCCATCCAGGCCAACAACGATACCCAGAACCCCCAGACCCGGGCCGCCATCGCCACCGAGATCCGCCAGCGTCTCGAAGACCTCATGGCCCTGGCCAACACCACCGGCGCCAATGGCGAGTACATCTTCTCCGGCTTCAGCACCAAGACCCAGCCCTTCGCCGTGGATGGCGCGGGCAACCATGTCTACCAGGGTGACCAGGGACAGCGATTCCTACAGGTGAGCGCCACACGCCAGGTGGCGGACCGGGACACCGGGGCCGATGTGTTCATGAACCTGGCCACGGGCAATGGCAGTTTTGCGGTGAGTGACAACGCGGCCAATACCGGCTCGGGGATCATCGACCCCGGTTCGGTGACCGACTACGCGGTCCTGACCGGGGATGACTACCGCATCGTCTTCAGCAATGGTGCCGCCGACCCTTCCGCCCCGGCCGACCAGTATGAGATCCTCGATGGTGATGGTAATTCCCTGGCGACCGGTGCCTACACTTCCGGTGCCGCCATCGAGTTTGACGGCATCCAGACCCACATCACAGGCGCGCCCAACCACGGCGACGAATTCAATGTCGGTCCGAGTGGTATCCAGGATGTGTTCACCACCGTGCGCGACCTGGCCATTGCCCTGGAAGCTGACAATGGCACCGTGCAGTCCCGTACGCCGCCCAGGCCGCCTTCGTGCGGGTGCAGGGCCTGAGCCTGTTCGATTACCTGCGCTGATCATCCGCCGCGCCACCCCGCAGGTCGGGCTTCAGCCCGACAATACCGGCTCTAATTCAATGCTCGGGAGGTTTCTGAATCGGCGGCCATTGCCTGGCCGCGTGAAGCACACGCAGCACGCGCACCCGTTCCCCGGCCACGTCATAGACCAGGATGTAATTCTGGTGCGCGACCAGCTCGCGGATGTCGGCGACACGACCAGGCCGTCCGATACCGGGGTGATCGACGAACCGGCCGGCCTTCTCCGAAAACAGCTCATCGAGGGCCAGTGCGGCGGCCGGGCGTGTCCAGGCCAATTTCACGATGCAGGGCTGGGCATCTTGCGCCGTGTTTCAGCGCGCCAGGCGGCCGCTTCGGTTTCGACTTCCTCAGCCGGCACCAGGTCGCCGGCGTCAGCTGAATCCAGGCCGATTTGCACCTGGCGACGGAACCAGACGTCATGCTCGGCCGCTTCCTGCTGCTGCACGAGTTCACGCATGAAGTCACGCAGGAGCTGTGCGCCGGAGCGGTCACGGGCCTTCGCGGCCGCGGCGAACTCGTTTTTCAGGGTCTCATCGACCCGGAAGGTAAAGGTTGATTCACCCATGACACAGCCCTCATGTGTTACAAGATTAGTACATGGTGGCACTATTTCAGGGTGAATTCCCAAAAGAAATAATGGCTTGGCTTGGTCCGACCCACTCGCAAGACAAGCGGGGCAGGAGCGCCTATAGTATGGAATGGTATTACCTATCGATACGAGGGCCGATCATGGCAGTGTCCATCAAGATTGATGACGAACTGAAAAACCGCATCCAGCAACTGGCCGGCCTGCGACGCCGGTCGGCGCACTGGATCATGCGCGAGGCCATCGAGCAGTATGTTCAGCGCGAGGAAGCGCGCGAAAGCTTCAGGCAGGAAGCCCTGGCCTCCTGGGTGGCATACCAGGAAACCGGCCGGCACCTGACAGGCAGTGAGGCCCGGTCCTGGCTGGACAGCTGGGGTACCGATGACGAGCGGACCGCTCCAGAGTGCCACGAGTAATACTGACCGAGGGTGCCGTGCAGGGCCTGGAGCAGTGTCGTCGATTCCTGGCCATCAAGGCCCCGGAGGCGGCCAGGCGGGCCGCGCAGGCCATTGAGCGACAGTTCCGGCTCCTGGAAACGGCGCCGGACATAGGCCGGCCTTTTCCCGAAGCGCCAGAGTTGCGTGAGCTGGTGATCGGGTTCGGGGATTCCGGTTACGTCGCGCTCTACCGACATGAGCCGGGTGAGGACAGCCTGTATGTGCTGGCCTTCCGACACCAGAAAGCGGCCGGGTACTGACCGCGCGTGTGATGCCAGGCGCGTGAGGGCAGCCTCTGGCCTGGACTTCAACCCGACCATCCAGATCCGTGACAGAAACCAATCCAGCAAGGGTTACCAGCCAGGGAACGCCCCTCCACGGGTCGTACCGGGGCCACGGGCGGAGGGTGTGGTGCTATTGTGGATCGAAATGCTGGACTGCACGGGCGGTGAGATCCAGGGAGG
>JAIVHA010000187.1 GCA_020201295.1 Lysobacteraceae bacterium
GTGATTTCACTGACAATGGTGATGGCACCTTCTCACTGACCTCCAACCACGACGGCAGCGCCACCTTTGCAGTGCCCGAGCCGAGCACCCTGGCCCTGCTGGGCGGCTCCATGCTCCTGCTGGGTGGAATGGCCCGCCGCAACAAGAAGTCCTGATCTCCGGACTGACACACGCAGTACCAGAAACGGGCACCGCAAGGTGCCCGTTTTTTTATGCCTGTCGTATTATCCTAAAAACCACCGCACACTCGGGCGCGTCCAACTGAGGGTTTTGGATTATTTCACCTGCGCGAGCAGGCGCTTCACATACCAGAACATGAAACGCTGCAGGGGGTGGCGGTTGCCAAAGGGGCGCCAGGTCCTGATGAGACGGTTACGGTAGGCATCGAAGTGCAGGCCCCGGGGCGCCGTAACCACTTCGCCTCGCCCCAGCAGTAATTTCAGCACATTGGTACAGGCCACCCCGGCGGCGATCTCGATCCCCATGGCGGTGGACGGCACCTTCTTCTGCAGGAAATTTACCGAACTGCGATCCACCAGGTACTTGCGCTGCTGTACCGAGGGCGACACCCCGATCACGAACTTGATGATCTGGTCCTCGAAGGAGTAGCCGTCCAGGCAAAAATACTCCTCGAAAGACATCCCGCCCGGCATGAACACAAGGAAGGCCGTACCCATGCCCATGGGTGCGGCGGTGATGGTGGGAATCCCTTTCTCGTAGCAACGCGCGAACACGGCGCGACGGATGTCCAGGGCGAAGATATCCAGGCTGTCGACATAGATATCCACCCCGTCCAGGAAATCATCGAGGTTCTCCAGGCTGATACCCTGCGGGAAACTGCGAATATCCAGATCGGGATTGATCTCCCGGATCACGCCTTCCATCACCTTCGCCTTGGGTCGACCCCAGGTGGCCATGGAGGCTCCGTACTGGCGGTTGAAATTAGGCAGGTCGAAGTCATCCAGGTCGGCGATATTGAACGCCCCGATACATTCCGGACTGCGTAGGGCCTGTTCCAGTTCGAGCCGTGCCTCACGGTCACGGCCGGTACGCTGCAAGGCAACCGCCGTGTGATAGCGGATCTGCGCCATATGGGGGGCCTTGAGCAGGGCCTCCTGCAAATACACCAGGCCTTTCTGTTCCTGGTCATTGCGAACCAGGGTCCAGCCATAGGTATCCAGCACCTCGGGTCGCTCCGGGCTGGACTGGTAGGCCTGCTCGGCATGGCGCAAGGCCCGTCTCGGGTCTTCCTCCAGGTACAGCCAGGCCAGGTTGTTGAGGGCAATGACATTGCCGGGTTGCAGCTCCAGCACCTGCTCGTAATGGGCGGCCGCCGCAGCATGATCCCCCTGCCCCTGCAGCTCCATGGCCGCGCGCAGGCGTACCGCACCGTCGCGGGGCTGCTGTTGCAGCCAGGATTCCAGCAGCTCGGCCGCTTCCTCGAGGGCGCCCGCATCCTTCAGCAACTGGTGGTAGCGCAGCAGGCGTGCCTGGGAGGGATCACGGCCATAGGCCTCGCCGGCGCTGGCGGCGGCGGACCCCTGGTCACCCTCCCTGGCCAGAAGCTCAGCCTGCAGGGCGTGCCCCCAGGGCAGCTCGGCCCGTTGTTCCAGCAGCTGCGCGGCATAGGGACGCGCCGCCTCCACATCCCCGGCTTCCAGGTGAAGGCTGCCCAGGCTGAACAGGGCGCCCGCATGCCCGGCCTCGAGATCCAGCACCTTGCGGAAAGACTTGCGAGCCAGCTCGAGATCCCCCTGCTTGACCGCCGCGCTGCCCAGCAGGTAGTGGACCTGCGGATTTTCCGGCCGCAATTCCGCCAGGCGCCGGAAGGTGGCGACACCAGCGGCGCCGGAGTCCGTGGCCATTTGCGCCAAGCCCAGTACCCGCAGGGCATCGGGCTGGGTGGGCTGATGCTCACTCAGGGCACGCGCGACCTCCAGGGCCTTGAGAGGCTGATTGCCCTGCAGGTAGAGCTCCGCCAGCAGCACGCTCGGCTTCACCGCCTGGGGATGGTGTTTGCGGGCGCGCTCCAGCCACCGTGCCACCTGGTCGCGCTGGCCCCGCAGGTGGGCAAGGTCCGTCATGCCGTAATGGGCATCGAGGTTGGTTTCGTTCGCCGCCAGCACTTCCTGGAAGCGGACACGGGCCTGTTCCAGCTCTCCCGTGGCCATGTCCATGCGCGCCAGGTTGAGGAGCGCCGGCGGGAAGCCCGGCTGCTTGTCCAGGGCGTGGTTGAAGGCCTTGCGGGCCGCCTCGGTATCGCCTTTTTGCAGGTACACGGCACCGAGGAGGTTATGGGGCATGGGATCATCGGGCCGTTTGGCCTGCAGGTTTTGCGCCGCACCCAATGCCTTGTCCACCTCCCCGTTGTTCAGGTAGGTGACCACCAGCAGGATATCCGCCTGCCATAGCCCCTGACCCAGGTTGACGGCGCCCTCGAGCTCATCAGTGGCCTGGCGCGTATCCCCCGCCAACAGGTGTCCAATCGCCATTTTCGTTTGTATTGCCGCGACATCTGGCGCCAGTTTCGCGGCACGACCCAGGTACTCCAATCCCTGGTTGCTGTCCCCGCGTTCCAGGTAGGCGCTGCCCAGCATGGCCAGCAACATGGCATCCTCGGGAACCCGGGCGGCCGTGGCCTCGAGCAGGTCGATGGCGGCATCCGCCTCACGGTTCTGCAGCAAGGCCGCCGCCAGCAGTTTCGCGGCCGGCGCATGCTCGGGATGGCCGCTCACGAAGGGACGCAAATGCTGGATGGCCTGGTTGAATTGTCCTTGCTGATAGCGAATGGTGCCCATCAACAACAGGCTTGCCGAATGACCCGGCAGGGTCGCGAGGCTTTGTTGCAGGGAGGCAACTGCTTCATCGGGCTGGCCCTGCTGGTAGGCCGAGAGGCCCTGCAGGTAACTGGCGATGGGGTGTCGCGGGGCATGGCGCAGAACCTGCTGCAGATCCCGTTTCGCCGCTTCATGCTTGCCCTGGTCGAGGTAGATGGTGGCCCGTCCCAGGTAGGCACCCAGGTGCCGCGGCTGCAGGGCCAGGCCCCGGGTGAAGCGGTCCTCCGCAGCCTCCAGGTCACCCGCCTGGCGCCGCAACTCACCATCCAGCACCCAGGCATCCGCATGGTCGTGGCTCAGTTTCAGGGCCAGGGCCAGGCGTGCGCGCGCCCCCTCGTGATCCCCACGCCGGAACAGCAGCCGAGCCTGTCCCACCAGGCTGTCCACATGCTCCGGATAGGCGCCCAGTGCCTCGGCATACAGGGTTTCAGCCTGATCCAGCTCCCCCCGCATGGAAAAGGCCTGGGCGCGCAGGTAGAGACGGTCCGCCAGGGGCTCGCCCGTGAGGTCTTTGGTATCGATTGCCTCCAGCACCTGGCCCGTCTTGCCCTGCAACAGCCAGGCCTGGCCCAGCAGCGGCAGCACCGTCCGCTCTTCCACGCCCAGGGCACGGGCCCGCTCCAGTTCCTTTTCCGCGGATGCACCCTCGCCCTGCTGCAGGTAGCTGCGCCCCAACAGCAGGCGGGCTGGGCCATGCTCCGGCTGGCGCTGCAGGGCATTCTTCAACTGGATGATGGCGGCATTGATCTCGCCCTTGTCGAAGTACTGTTGGGCATCACGCAGGTAGGGATCTTCCGCCAGGGCGGGAGTACTGATCGTAATGGCGCCGCTCAGGCAGGCCAGGAGAAGGATACGGATCCATCGGTTCATGGTGTTCGTCCTGTTGTTGTCCGCTGTGTCCCGCAGATCCGGGGCTACAGGTTGATATTATGTTTTTTCACCAGGGCATAAAAAGTCGGTCGTGTGATACCCAGCAATTCGGCCGCCTGGGAAATATTGCCGCCCACATGGTGCATTGCCCGCACCAGAGCCCGGGATTCCGCCGTGTCCCGTACCTCGCGCAGATTGAAAGGCAGCGGTTCCTGATTCCCCTCGGCCGGCTTCAGCTCCAGGCCCTCCGGGGTGATCTGCTTGCCCTCGGCCATGATCACTGCCCGCTTCACGCGGTTCTCCAGTTCGCGCACATTACCCGGCCAGGCATGGGCGGAAATCGCGGCCAGTGCATCCTGGTTGAAGACCAGCCCCGGCTTGTTGTGCCTGCGAGCCTGGCTGTCGAGCAGGTGATTGGCGATGACCACCGCCTCGCCATCGCGCTCGCGCAGGGCAGGGATACGCACCGTGACCTCACTGATGCGGTAATAAAGGTCCTCGCGAAACAGGCCCTCGGCAATACGTTGTTCCAGGTTCTGGTGGGTGGCGCAGATCACGCGCACGTCCACCGGGATCTCGCTGCGCCCGCCCACCCGCACGATTACCCGTTCCTGGAGAAAGCGTAGCAGCTTGGCCTGCAGGGACATGGGCAGGTCGCCCACTTCGTCGAGAAACAGGGTGCCGCCATCGGCGTATTCGATATTGCCCCGGGTCTGTTTGCTCGCACCGGTAAAGGCGCCTTTTTCATAACCGAACAATTCGCTTTCCAGCAAGGTTTCCGGGATGGCGGCACAATTGATCGCCACCCAGTTTTTGGAAACCCGCGAGCTGAGATCGTGCAGCGCCCGTGCCAGCAACTCCTTGCCGGTACCACTCTCCCCCAACAGCAGGGTGGTGACATCGGTAGGGGCCACCTTCTCGATGGTACGGCACACCGCCAGCATCTGCGGACTGGTGGCAATGATGCCATTGAGACCGGTCTTGTTGGCGCCCCGGCTCAGGGCCCGGTTTTCCGTTTCCAGTTCATACAGGCGATAGGCGCGCTCGACGATGAAGCCCAGCAACTGCGGATCCACCGGTTTTTGGCAGAACATCCAGGCACCATGGCCGATGGCCTGGACCGCGTTGTCACGGTCATTGTTGCCGGTCACCACGATCACCTTGGTGCGCGGCGCCAAGGCGAGGATCTGCTGCAGGGTGGCCAGGCCCTCGGTGGCACCACCGGCATCCGGCGGCAGCCCCAGGTCCAGGGTCACCACCTGGGGCTCGTGGCGGCGTAGCTCGGCGATGGCGGCCTCGCGGTCCTCGGCGGTCACCACGTCGAAATCATCGAAGGCCCAGCGCAAGGCGCTTTGCAGACCGGGGTCGTCTTCCACCACCAGCAGTTTTTTCTTGCCCGCGCTCACATCCTTGCCCCCGTGTCCAGTTCCTGCAACTGCTCCGCCATGGACTTGTCCAGCAGGGGGATGCGGATGGTGAACACCGTACCCTGACCCGGCTTGCTGGCCACGCTCAGATCCCCTTCCAGGGCGCGCAGGTATTCACGGCTGTCATAGGCACCAATCCCCATGCCCGTATCTCCCTTGGTGGTATCGAAGGGCCGGAACAGCCGCTCCCGGATGAAGGCATCGTCCATGCCCACGCCGTCGTCCTCCACGGTGATCATTGCCTGCCCCTGCTCTTCGCGCAGGCGGATCATGACATGTCCGTGACGCCGGGTCGCCTCCTGGGCATTCTGCACCAGGTTTTCGATGGCGGAGGTCAAGCGGTCACGATCCGCCGTGACTTCGATGTCAGGGCCATCATAGCGCCATTCGGGGCAGGGTTGCTGTTGGCAACGCTTGTCGACGATCTCATTCAGCAGCCGTGGCAGTGACAGGGTCACCGGGATACCGCCGGCCATGCCGGTACGCAGTAATTGCATCAGCCGCTGCATCTTGCCCACGGAGTGCTCCATGATGCGCACCGCGTCGTCGATGAAGGCCGGGTTGTGTTTGTGGCGGGCCGCGCTGCTCACCACCACGCTCTGCTGGGCAATGAGATTCTTGATGTCATGGAGTATGAAGGCGGACAGCCGGTTGAAGCCCTCGAACTGACGCGCCTCCGCCAGGGCCTGCAGGGCCTGCATCTGCGCCAGGTGGCTGGCGGCCTGCATGGCCGCGGTCTTGAGCAGGTCACGCACTTCCCAGTCCGCCTGCACCGCAGCCCGAGGATGGGTCAGCAGCACGAAACCCTGTAGTTGCTCCCGGTCCGTCAGCGGCACGATCACCCAGGGTTCGGGGATCGTGTCCAGCCAGGCGGGCAATTCCAGGTCCTGATAGAAATCCGGCGTACGGGCATACTCGTCGAGATTCACCACCCAGCCGGAGCGTTGCAGGAAGGCCACCAGGGAGTCCAGGCCCACACCGGTGTCCACCCCCGGCTCTGGCAGGTTGAGGCGCGCCCGCAGTGACAGGCGACCCCGTTCATCGGCCATCCACAGCATCCCGCCCGGACTGTCCACCAGCTCGGCGATGGCGCCGATCACGCATTCATAGGGATGCTCGTCATCCTTGCAGGCGGACAGGGCATGGGTGAACTGCACCCACTCATCGCGGTAGTCATATTTGTACTGGTAAAAATGCTTGTTCACCAGCACCCGCAGGCGCGCCCGGAACTGGCCGGAAAACAGCATCACCAGCAGCAGTACCGCGGCACCGAACAGGAACACGGCTTGTACCAGCGCGCCCCATTCACCACCTATGGCGCGCAGGTAATAGCCGAGGTAGACCCCGGTGCCCACCAGGGAGGCGGTGTGGTAGACCACCTTGCGTGACACGAACATTTCGAAGGACCAGTCGGGATTGCGCGCCACGGAAATGGCGATCAGCGGCACCACCAGTGCGTGGATCACGCCCCTCGCATGCCAGAGCCCGGGATTGAGCTGGCCGAAGAGCAGGCCGTGGGAATAGAGGAACAGGTCGTAGGAGAACATACCGCCGATGCCCAGGCAGAGAAACTTGATGGACCAGCGCTGGGAAACAGGTGTGTTGCGGTAGAGCATTTCCACCAGCCACAGGCCACCCACGGCCAATGCCAGGTAGCCGGCGAGCAGAATCCTGGAAATTTGCGGCGCGGCCAGCCAATGGGGGGACAGGTGGGGAAACAGCACCAGGGCGACGGCCAGGGTATAAAGCGCCAGGGGGATGCGGGCCAGCCCACGCTGTCCACCTTGCACCGTGGACAGCAGCTTCAACAGGAAGGCGAACCAGAGCACATCCTTCAGCGTCTCGGCAAACTGTATCACCGTGCCCGACAGGGACAGGTGGGATTGCAGGGCCAGCACCAGGGCCCAGGCCGTGGTGCCGGCACAGGCCGCCAGCAACAGGCCGCCCTGCAGGCGTCCCCGCCAGCCGGTCACCAACATCAGCGTCAGTAACAGAAAAGCCAGCGCCCCGAGAGAATAGCTGATGGTTCCGATCGACATGGTCCCTGCTTATGTGCCTGTATCCTGTTGCACTATCGTAGGTCCGTCACGGCTCAACGGGCACCTTTTCCCCACAACACCACCTCGGCGGTGGTCAGCAGGATCAGCAGATCCAGAAAGACACCGTGGTTCTTCACATAGTACAGATCATACTGCAACTTTTCGAAGGCATCCCGTTCCGAGGAACCGTACTGGTAGCGGATCTGGGCCCAGCCCGTGAGTCCGGGCTTGACCCGGTGACGCTCCCGGTAATAGGGGATGGTCTCTTCCAGCTGGCTGACGAACTCGGGGCGCTCCGGGCGCGGGCCCACAAAGCTCATGTCGCCACGCAGCACATTGAAGATCTGCGGCAGTTCATCCAACCGTCCCTTGCGGATGATGGAACCCACCCGGGTGATACGGGCATCGTTCTTGGAGGCCCAGCGCGCCACCCCGTCTTCCTCCGCCGTCACCGTCATGCTGCGAAACTTGTAGATGGTAAACGGGTGATTATTGAGCCCCACCCGCACCTGGCTGAACAGGATGGAACCGGCCCTGGGGTCCTCCAGGTACACCGCCAGCATCACCAGTGCCATCAACGGCAGCAGCACCGGGAGTAACGCCAGGGCGAACACCACATCGAAGGCCCGCTTGGAGAAGCTGCGCAAGACACCCTGGTCGAAACCGTCGGAGAGGAACATCCAGCTGGGCTGCAGGATATCCAGCAACACCTTGCCAGCCTCGCGCTCGAAGAAACTGAGCAGGTCACAAACCTCCACGCCATCCATCTTGCAGTCGAGAATCTCGTCCACCGGCATGGCATTGCGCCGATCATCCACCGCCAGCACGATCTCGTCCACCTGCATCTTACGCACGTAGTCCGGCAAGGGCATGCCGAGGCTGATCACCTTTTCCTGTTCCACCCGGTCTTCATCGGCCAGGTCCTGGTCACCGGGCATGTGCACATAGCCCACTACCCGAAAGCCACGCCGGTCGGTCTGGCGCCGCAGCCGGCTGATCATGCTCGCCTTCTCCCCGGCCCCCAATACCAGCACGCGGCGCTTGAGCAGATCCTGGTCCACGATCCGGAAGAAATAGAAGCGCAGGGCCAACAGCAGCGGCAGCGCCACCAGCAGGGCCATGAAGAGGGCGCCACGCCCGAGGTAGAGGCCGGGAAACAGGTAATAGAGCAGGGTCAAGGGCACGATACTGACCAGGAAACTCGCGCCCAGGCGCAGGGTCATGGCCTCCATGCCTTCCCGAAGACTGCGCTGGTACAGCCCCAGGCCGATCATGGTCACCACCACTACCAGGCCGAAGGTGATCGACTTGGGGAACAGGGGTTGCACATGCTCCCGCACCGCCGGGGTGGCATCCAGGAAACGCAATTCCACCCCGATATGGAAGGCAATGATCAGCAACACCACTTCCAGCAGGCCCAGCAACAGAAACGGGGTCGGAATATAATGTTTGAAGATCCTGATGGTTGTCATGATCGAACTGCTTCCCGCGCCCCGCTGCCAGCATGGGCGTCATTGATTCTTGTTTCAGCGTGAATGGCGGGCTGATGATCGGCACAAGGCCCCTGCCCTCCGTTCAGCCTATCGGCTGGCAGCCTGAAGCCTAAATAATGAACGCATGGACGCCGTCTACCCCATTGGCGCACTCCGCAACCCCGGTTTCGGGGACCCCATATCCTGCCGCGGGCGCCAAGCGGCGCCCAAACACTACAGGTGCTGTTCGATCCGGTGCGCCTTGAGCCCCCACACAAACAGGGACACCAGTTTCTTGTTGGTGGACCGCAAGCGCCCCACGGTGACCGACAGCATTTTTTTCAGCATGTTATAGCCAATTTCAGGGTTGGCGTCGAAAAAGCGCAGCAATTGCTCGCCATCGATGACCACCAGCTCCGCGTCCTCCACCGCCACCACCGTGGCCGAGCG
>JAIVHA010000188.1 GCA_020201295.1 Lysobacteraceae bacterium
CGCCCATCTTCTCGGCACCCACCTTCGTCAGCGCCGCCGTCAGCGTCGTCTTGCCATGGTCCACGTGACCAATGGTGCCAACGTTTACATGCGGCTTGTTGCGTTCAAATTTTCCCTTGGACACGGCTAGCTACCTCTTGAATCTAAAATTCCTGTTGCAATCAATCCCGGATCAGGAAGCCTTCTTGATGACGGCTTCCGCGATGTTGGCGGGTGCTTCGGCGTACTTCTCGAATTCCATGGAGTAGGTGGCGCGACCCTGCGTTGCGGAGCGCAGATCGGTTGCATACCCAAACATCTCGGCGAGCGGCACGGATACGCGGACAATGCGACCGGTGACTGATTCGTCCATGCCCTGCATGATGCCGCGACGGCGGTTCAGGTCGCCCATCACATCACCAAGGTAATCTTCCGGAGTTACCACCTCGACCTTCATGATGGGCTCGAGCAGCGCGGGATTGGCCTTCAACGCACCGGCCTTGAAGCCCATGGAAGCCGCGATCTTGAACGCCATTTCGTTGGAGTCCACATCATGATAGGAACCGTCGAACAGCGTGACCTTCACGTCTTCGATGGGATAGCCGGCGAGAACGCCGTTCTTCATCTGTTCCTGGATGCCCTTGTCGACAGCGGGAATATATTCGCGCGGCACCACACCACCCACGATGGCATTGACGAACTCGTAGCCGACACCCGGCTCCTGGGGCTCGATGCGCAGCCATACATGGCCGAACTGACCACGACCACCGGACTGGCGCACGAACTTGCCTTCCTGCTCGACCATGGAACGGATCGTTTCGCGGTATGCCACCTGGGGGGCGCCCACGTTGGCTTCCACCTTGAACTCGCGGCGCATGCGGTCGACGATGATGTCGAGATGCAGCTCACCCATGCCGGAAATGATGGTCTGGCCGGATTCTTCGTCGGTCTTGACCCGGAAGGAAGGATCTTCCTGGGCCAGCTTCGACAGGGCCATACCCATCTTTTCCTGGTCGCTCTTGGTCTTGGGCTCCACGGCAACGGAGATTACCGGCTCGGGGAATTCCATGCGCTCAAGCGTGATAACGTCGTTCAGGTCACACAGGGTGTCACCCGTTGTCACGTCCTTCAGGCCCACCGCGGCAGCAATATCGCCGGCGTACACTTCCTTGATTTCCTCGCGGGAGTTGGAGTGCATCTGCAGGATACGGCCAATTCGTTCCTTCTTGCCCTTTACCGGGTTGTAGACACTGTCGCCGGACTTGAGTACGCCGGAATACACCCGGAAGAAGGTCAGGCTGCCCACGAAGGGGTCCGTGGCGATCTTGAACGCCAGGGCGGCAAAGGGCTCATTATCGGTGGAGTGACGCACGGCCTCGCTTTCGGCGGCGTCGTCCAGCACACCCTTTATGGCCAGCACGTCGGTCGGAGCCGGCATGTAGTAGATCATATTGTCCAGCATGGCCTGCACGCCCTTGTTCTTGAAGGCGGAGCCGCACATGGCGGGCACGATCTCGTTGGCCAGGGTGCGCATGCGCAGGCCCTTGCGGATTTCTTCCTCGGTGAGCTCGCCGCCCTCGAGGTACTTTTCCATCAATTCTTCATTGGCTTCCGCGGCGCTCTCGATCAGCTTTTCACGCCATTCCTGGCAAGCTTCGAGCATGTCGGCCGGAATATCACGGGCATCGTAGGTCATACCCATGTCTTCTTCGTTCCAGTAGATCGCCTTCATGAGAATCAGGTCGACCACGCCCTTGAAGCTATCCTCGGCACCGATGGGCAACTGCAGGGGCACCGGGGTGGCGCCCAGACGTTCCTTGATCTGGGCGATCACGCGCAGGAAATTGGCACCGGCGCGGTCCATCTTGTTCACAAAAGCCATGCGCGGCACGCTGTACTTGTTCGCCTGGCGCCACACGGTCTCGGACTGCGGCTCCACGCCACCGACGGCACAGAATACCGCGCAGGCGCCATCCAGCACGCGCAGCGAGCGTTCCACTTCGATGGTGAAGTCCACGTGCCCCGGGGTATCGATCACGTTGATGCGATGTTCCGGGAACTGCTTGTCCATGCCACTCCAGAAACAGGTGGTAGCCGCGGAAGTAATGGTGATACCACGCTCCTGCTCCTGCTCCATCCAGTCCATGGTGGCGGCGCCATCGTGCACTTCACCGATCTTGTGAGAGACACCAGCCTGGGTCGCCGCTACCAGCGATAATGCGAGAAGGCCTTGTTGGCTTCCGCCATGCGATGCACATCCTCGCGCTTCTTCACCGCGGTACCGCGACTTTCAGCGGCATCCAGCAGCTCACCTGCCAGGCGCAGCGGCATGGATTTTTCACTGCGCTTGCGCGCGGCCTCGATCATCCAGCGCATGGCCAGGGTGGTGCGACGCACAGAGCGCACTTCAACCGGCACCTGGTAGGTGGCACCACCAACACGGCGCGACTTGACCTCTACCATGGGGCGCACATTGTCGAAGGCCTTGGTCATCACGGCGACAGGATCTTCGTGACCCTTGTTCTGCACCTGCTCCAGGGCACCATAGACAATGCGTTCGGCCACAGACTTCTTGCCGGACTGCATGACCATGTTGACAAACTTGGCCAGCAGTTCGCTTCCGAACTTCGGATCCGGCAGGATTTCCCGTTTTGCAGCAACTCTTCTTCTGGACATGCTCTACTCTCGTTCCGTATCGCCGTTGGCCGATCAGGCCTTCGGACGCTTGGCCCCGTACTTGGAGCGACCTTGCTTGCGATTCTGCACACCCTGGGTATCCAGGCTGCCGCGCACGGTGTGGTAACGCACACCCGGCAAGTCCTTGACTCGGCCGCCGCGGATCAGGACCACCGAGTGTTCCTGCAGATTGTGACCTTCCCCGCCGATGTAGGTGCTGACCTCGAAACCATTGGTGAGGCGCACACGAGCTACCTTACGCAGCGCGGAGTTCGGTTTTTTCGGCGTCGTGGTATAGACGCGAGTGCATACACCCCGCTTCTGCGGGCAGGCTTCCAGCGCGGGAACCGTACTCTTCGCTTTCTTGCTGCTGCGAGGGTTACGCACTAATTGGTTAACTGTTGGCATCGATTACGTACTCCACCCACGATCCAGGGCGTTGAAATTCTGTAAAGTGCTGAAAATAAACGACAGGCCGGAGAACCGGCCTGTCGGAGAAGCGGAATTGTAGGCAGCCCCCCTTACACTGTCAAGCACTATATGGGGTTAGCCTGCTGAATTTCGGGCCTGCCAGGAACCTGGCAGGCCCCATGGACTCAGTCCTCGGTGCGGTTTCCTGCCGCACCCTCCCCGCCAGTATCCTCACCCGAGGAGATCTCCGCCATCATGGTATCGAAGTTCATTTCGATGGACTCCATACCGCCCTGACGCCGGCGGCGACGCTCGGCATGGTAGGCCAGGCCGGTTCCCGCCGGAATCAGGCGGCCCACGATCACGTTTTCCTTCAAGCCGCGCAGGTCATCCCGCAGGCCGCGCACCGAGGCCTCGGTGAGTACCCGGGTGGTCTCCTGGAAGGAGGCCGCCGAAATGAAGGACTCGGTGGCCAGGGAGGCCTTGGTAATACCCAGCAACATGGTCGTGTATTGGGCCCGCAACTTGTCTTCTTCCAGGCGCTCATGCTCTTCCAGTACCCGCGAACGATCCACCTGTTCGCCCTGCAGGAAACGGGTCTCGCCAGCGTCGGTGATCTCCACCTTGCGCAGCATCTGGCGCACCACCACCTCGATGTGCTTGTCGTTGATCTTTACCCCCTGCAGGCGGTACACGTCCTGGATTTCCTTCACCAGGTAGTCCGCCAGGGCCGGTATCCCCTGCAGACGCAGGATATCGTGGGGGTTGAGCTCGCCGTCGGCGATCGTTTCGCCCTTGTCCACGTGCTCGCCCTCGAACACCGACACATGGCGCCACTTGGGAATCAGCTCCTCGTACTGCTCGCCACGCTCGTCGGTAATGACAAGACGTTGTTTTCCCTTTGTTTCTTTACCGAAACTGACCGTACCGGTGATTTCGGCGAGGATCGCCGGGTCCTTGGGCTTGCGGGCCTCGAACAGGTCGGCGACGCGCGGCAGACCACCGGTGATGTCACGGGTCTTGGAGGACTCCTGGGGAATACGGGCCAGTACGTCGCCCACTTCCACCGTGGCGTTGTCTTTGAGGCCGACAATGGCGCCGGCCGGCAGGAAGTAATGGGCCGGGATCTCGGTACCGGCGATCTTCAGCTCCTTACCCTGCTCGTCGACCAGCTTGACCATGGGACGCAGGTCCTTGCCTGCGGAACCACGCTGCTTGGGATCGGTGACCTCGAGACTGGACAGACCGGTAACCTCGTCGGTCTTGCTCTGGACCGTTATCCCTTCCACAAAATCACTGAAGCGGGCGATACCGGCCACTTCCGTGACGATGGGGTGGGTGTGCGGATCCCAGTTGGCCACGACCTGGCCGCCCTCGACCTTGGCACCATCGGCCACGCTGATGACGGCGCCATAGGGCACCTTGTACAGCTCGCGCTCACGACCGAATTCATCGATGACACCGATTTCACCGGAGCGTGACACCGCCACCAGGTTCTTGTTGCGGTCGGCCACGGTCTTGATGTTGTGCAGCTTGATGGAACCCTTGGCCTTGACCTCCACGCTATTGATGGTGGCGGCACGGCTGGCGGCCCCACCGATGTGGAAGGTACGCATGGTCAACTGCGTGCCCGGCTCACCGATGGACTGGGCGGCAATGACGCCGACCGCTTCGCCGATGCCGACCTGATGCCCGCGGGCCAGATCACGGCCGTAACAGGCCGCGCACACACCGTGGTGATTGGCGCAGGTGATGGCGGCCGGGACGGCAATCTCGTCGCTACCCGGCACCTTGGTATCCGTCGAGACCACGCGGCCCAGGATGCGCTCACGCAGGGGTTCGACCACATCGCCACCTTCGACGATGGGTTTCATGATCAGGCCCCCGTTGGTGCCGCAATCTTCCTCATTGACCACCATATCCTGCGCCACGTCCACCAGACGGCGGGTCAGGTAGCCGGAGTTCGCGGTCTTGAGCGCGGTATCGGCCAGGCCCTTGCGAGCGCCGTGGGTGGAAATGAAGTACTGGAGCACGTCCAGACCCTCGCGGAAGTTGGCGGTAATGGGCGTTTCGATGATGGAGCCATCCGGCTTTGCCATCAGACCACGCATACCGGCCAGCTGGCGGATCTGCGCGGCGCTACCACGCGCACCGGAGTCAGCCATCATGTATACGGAATTGAAGGAATCCTGCTTGACGGTATTCCCTTCGCGGTCGACCACGTCTTCCTTGCCGAGCTTATCCATCATGGCCTTGGCTACCTGGTCATTGGTGCGCGACCAGATATCCACTACCTTGTTGTAGCGTTCGCCATTGGTCACCAGACCGGAGGTGTACTGGCTTTCGATTTCCTTGACCTCCTGCTCGGCGACAGCGAGGATCGCCGTCTTCTGCTCGGGAATCACCATGTCGTTGGAGCAGAAGGAGACCGCCGAGCGGGTAGCATAGGCAAAACCCGTATACATCAGCTGGTCGGCGAAAATCACCGTATCTTTCAGGCCGACGGCGCGATAACAGGCGTTGATGGCGGAGGAAATCGCCTTCTTGCCCATGTTGCGGTCGACCACTTCGAAGGGCATGCCTTCGGGCAGGATCTCGGACAACAGCGCACGGCCTACCGTGGTATCCATCACCTTGGTTTCGGCCACGACCTTGCCTTCCTCGTCCAGGCGGGTATCCCGCAGGCGCACCTTGACGCGAGCCTGCAGGTGCGCGGCCCCGCTCTGGTATGCACGGTAGACTTCCTTCACATCGGCGAACATCATGCCTTCCCCGGGCGCGTTGATACGCTCACGAGTCATGTAGTACAGACCCAGCACCACGTCCTGGGACGGCACGATGATGGGCTCACCGTTGGCCGGCGACAGGATGTTGTTGGTGGACATCATCAACACGCGCGCTTCGAGCTGGGCTTCCAGCGACAGCGGCACGTGCACGGCCATCTGGTCGCCGTCGAAGTCGGCGTTGAAGGCGGCACAGACCAGCGGGTGCAGCTGGATGGCCTTGCCCTCGATCAACACCGGCTCGAAGGCCTGGATGCCCAGGCGATGCAGCGTAGGCGCGCGGTTGAGCATCACCGGATGTTCGCGGATGACCTCTTCGAGAATATCCCAGATCTCCGGACCTTCACGCTCCACCATCTTCTTGGCGGCCTTGATGGTGGTCGCCAGGCCACGGCGCTGCAGCTTGGAGAAGATGAAGGGCTTGAACAACTCCAGGGCCATGCGCTTGGGAAGACCGCATTGATGCAGACGCAGGGTCGGGCCCACCACGATCACGGAACGACCGGAATAATCGACGCGCTTACCCAGCAGGTTCTGGCGGAAACGGCCTTGCTTGCCCTTGATCATGTCGGCGAGGGACTTCAGCGGGCGCTTGTTGGTACCAGTGATGGCACGGCCACGACGGCCGTTGTCCAGCAAGGCATCCACGGATTCCTGCAACATGCGCTTTTCGTTGCGCACGATAATGTCCGGGGCATTGAGCTCCAGCAGGCGACGCAGACGATTGTTACGGTTGATGACGCGACGGTACAAGTCATTCAGGTCCGAAGTCGCGAAGCGGCCGCCGTCGAGGGGCACCAGCGGACGCAGTTCCGGCGGCAGCACCGGCAACACCGTCATCACCATCCACTGAGGCTTGTTCCCGGATTCCAGGAAGGATTCCGCCAGCTTGAGCCGCTTGCCGAGACGCTTGAGCTTGGTTTCCGACTTGGTGCCGGCCATATCCTCGCGCATCTTTTCGATTTCAGCCTTCAGGTCCATGGACTTCAGCAGTTCGAATACGGCTTCGGCGCCCATGCGGGCATCGAATTCATCGCCGTTTTCCTCGATCGCTTCCAGATAGGCTTCGTCGGACAGCAGCTGGCCACGCTCCAGGGTGGTCATGCCGGGGTCGATGACCACAAAGGCCTCGAAGTACAACACGCGCTCGATGTCGCGCAGGGTCATGTCCAGCAGCAGGCCAATGCGCGAAGGCAGGGACTTCAGGAACCAGATGTGCGCCACCGGGCTGGCCAGCTCGATATGACCCATACGCTCGCGGCGCACCTTGGCCAGGGTAACTTCCACACCACATTTTTCGCATACCACGCCACGATGCTTGAGGCGCTTGTACTTGCCGCACAGGCATTCGTAGTCCTTTACCGGTCCGAAGATCTTGGCGCAGAACAGGCCGTCGCGCTCCGGCTTGAAGGTACGGTAGTTGATGGTCTCCGGCTTCTTCACTTCACCATAGGACCAGGAGCGGATCATGTCGGGCGAGGTCAGGCTGATGCGGATGGCATCGAAGTCATCCGTCTGACCCTGGGGCTTCAGTAGATTGAGTAAGTCTTTCATTGTCTCTCCCGTAGTAGTTCGGCTGTTGCGGTGCGGCCGTGCGAATGCACGGCCGATCTTGCAGAGCCGCTACCTAGTCCTGCTCCAGTTCCATATTCAGGCCCAGTGAGCGAATTTCCTTCACCAACACGTTGAAGGACTCCGGCATACCCGCTTCCATCTGATGATTGCCGTCCACGATGTTTTTGTACATCTTGGTACGGCCGTTTACGTCGTCGGACTTGACGGTGAGCATCTCCTGCAGAGTGTAGGCGGCGCCATAGGCTTCCAGCGCCCACACTTCCATTTCTCCGAAACGCTGACCACCGAACTGCGCCTTGCCGCCCAGCGGCTGCTGGGTAACCAGGCTGTAGGGGCCGGTGGAACGCGCATGCATCTTGTCATCGACCAGGTGGTTCAGCTTCAGCATGTACATGTACCCGACGGTAACGGGGCGATCGAAGGCATCACCGGTACGGCCGTCATAGAGCGTGGTCTGACCACTCTCCGGAAGGCCCGCCAGCCTCAGCATGCCGCGGATCTCGTCCTCGTCGGCACCATCGAATACCGGCGTCGCCATCGGTACACCCTTGACCAGGTTGGCCGCCAGATCCAGCACGTCCTCGTCACTGAGGGAAGCGATATCCTCGCGCTTGCCGCTGGTGTTATAGATCTGCTCCAGGTACTTGCGAACCTCACTGACCTTGGCCTGGGCCTGCAGCAGCTTGCCGATCTGCTCGCCAAGCCCCTTGGCCGCCCAGCCCAGGTGTGTCTCCAGCACCTGACCCACGTTCATACGCGAGGGAACGCCGAGGGGGTTGAGGGCGATGTCCACCGGGAATCCGTTCTCGTCATAGGGCATGTCTTCCTCGGGCACGATCATCGAGATGACGCCCTTGTTGCCATGGCGACCCGCGATCTTGTCGCCGGGCTGGATACGACGCTTCACCGCCATGTAGACCTTGACCATCTTCAGCACGCCAGGCGCCAGATCGTCGCCGGCGGTCAGCTTGGCGCGTTTTTCCTCGAGCTTTTCGTCGAAGGTCTTGCGCTGTTCCCTGAGTTGCTCGGCGGCGCGCTCGAGTTGCTGGTTGGCTTCCTCGGTACGCAGGCGGATCTCGAACCATTCGTCCCGACTCAACTCATCCAGGTAGGCCTTGGTGATCTTGGTGCCGGCCTTGAGCTTCCTGGGGCCGCCCTCGGCGGTCTTGCCCAGCAGCAGTTTGCCTACGCGCAGGTAGATGTCGCCTTCCATGATGCGCAACTGGTCATTGAGGTCCTTCTTGATTGTGGATGGTAGTGAAACGGTCCTCCACGACCACGCGCTCGGAGATAAGGATGGAATCCTCGAAGTTGTAGCCGTTCCAGGGCATGAAGGCGATGCGCAGGTTCTGGCCCAGGGCCAACTCACCCAGGTCCGTACTCGGCCCATCGGCCAGCACGTCGCCGCGCGCGATCACATCACCGGTGTGTACCAGCGGACGCTGGTTGATACAGGTGTTCTGGTTGGAACGGGTGTACTTGGTGAGGTTGTAGATATCGACGCCCGGGATACCGGCCTCGGTTTCCTCGTCATTGACACGCACCACGATACGGGCGGCATCCACGGAGTCCACTACGCCACCACGGCGCGCGACCACGGTCACGCCCGAATCGATAGCCACGGTTCGCTCGATACCGGTTCCTACCAGCGGCTTCTCGGCACGCAGGGTCGGGACCGCCTGGCGCTGCATGTTGGCGCCCATGAGTGCGCGGTTGGCATCATCGTGCTCCAGGAAAGGCACCAGCGCCGCCGCCACGGATACGATCTGTCGTGGCGAGACGTCCATGTACTGCACCTTGTCCGGGGTGGACATGGCGAATTCGTTCTGGTGACGGCAGGACACCAGATCGTCCACCAGGCGCCCCTTGGCATCCAGGGTGGCGTTTGCCTGGGCGATTACAAACTGCCCTTCCTCGATGGCGGACAGATAATCCACCTGGTCGGTAACCTTGTTATCCACCACCTTGCGGTAGGGGGTTTCCAGGAAACCATAGTTGTTGGTGCGGGCATAGACCGCCAGCGAGTTGATCAGGCCGATGTTCGGGCCTTCCGGCGTCTCGATGGGGCAGACACGGCCATAGTGGGTCGGGTGTACGTCGCGCACCTCGAAGCTGTGGGTCACTTCCGACAGCGGGTTGTTCTGGTCCATGAACTGGGACAACTGGCTGGAACCGAAGAATTCCTTGATGGCGGCTGCCACCGGCTTGGCATTGATCAGTTCCTGCGGCATCAGGCTGTCGGATTCCGCCAGGCTGAGGCGTTCCTTGACGGCGCGTTCGACACGCACCAGACCGATGCGGAACACGTTCTCGGCCATTTCACCCACGCAGCGGATGCGGCGGTTGCCGAGATGATCGATATCATCCACGAAGCCGTTGCCATTGCGGATGTCGATCAGGGTCTTCATCACGGCGATGATGTCTTCCTTCGACAGTACACCCGGGCCGGTCACTTCCTCACGACCCACGCGCCGGTTGAACTTCATGCGGCCAACGGCGGACAGGTCGTAGCGTTCCTCTGTGAAGAAGAGATTATTGAACAGGTTCTGGGCCGCCTCCTTGGTGGGCGGCTCGCCGGGACGCATCATGCGATAGATTTCCACCTGCGCTTCCAGCTCGGATTGCGAGGGATCGATCCGCAGGGTGGTGGACAGGTAAGGGCCCGCATCCAGATCATTGGTGTGCAGGGTCTGCACTTCCTTGATGCCGGCCTTCTGGATAGCCTCCAGCATGTCCGCACTGATTTCGTCGTTGGCATTGGCCAGCAACTCACCGGTGGAGGTATCCACCACGTTGTGCGCAAGGGTCTTGCCCAGGATGTAGTCAGTTGGCACGACCAGGCTGGTAACCCCGGCGGTATCGAGCTCGCGGATGTGGCGCGCCGTGATACGGCGTCCGGTTTCCACGATCACCTTACCCTTGGCCTTGATGTCGAAACTGGCGGTCTCGCCACGCAGGCGCTCGGGGACCAGGTCCAGCTTCACTTCACCCTTGCCGAAATGGAAGGTGTTGGTCTCGAAGAACATGCCGAGCATCTGCTCGGTGTCGTAGCCAAGCGCACGCAGCAGGATACTGGCCGGCAGTTTGCGGCGCCGGTCGATACGCACGAACAGGTTGTCCTTGGGATCGAACTCGAAGTCCAGCCAGGAGCCGCGATAAGGAATCACGCGGGCGGAGAACAGCAGCTTCCCGGAGGAATGGGTCTTGCCCTTGTCATGGTCAAAGAACACACCCGGCGAACGATGCAGCTGCGAGACGATGACGCGCTCGGTGCCATTCACCACGAAGGTGCCGTTTTCGGTCATGAGCGGCATTTCGCCCATGTACACTTCCTGTTCCTTGATGTCCTTGATGGCTTGGGAGCCAGCCGGCGCATCCTTGTCATAGATGATGAGGCGCACCAGGGCGCGCAGGGGCGCGGCATAGGTGAGGCCGCGCAGCTGGCACTCCTTGACGTCAAAGCCCGGCTCACCCAGCCGATAGCTCACATAATCCAGGGCGGCGGTGCCGGAATAACTGGTAATGGGGAACACCGACTTGAAGGCCGCATGCAGCCCCCTGTCTTCGCGATCCCCGGGCCGGCTCTCCGCTTGCAGAAAGTCGCGATAGGAATCCAGCTGCGTAGCGAGCAGGTAGGGGACCTCAAGAACGCTCGGGCGCTTGCCGAAATCCTTACGGATGCGTTTTTTCTCGGTGAAGCTATAGGCCATGGGTGTTCCTCATTTACAAAGGCTAAACAGTCGCGAATCGCGGGTTCCCTCCGGCCAATCCCTGATGCCGGTGGTGGTACGGATCCGAACTCGCGCCTGCCTAAAAAATCCGGATCTGGCGGAACGGGAAAAGGCCGGTAGCGAATACCCGCCACCAGCCGTCCCATATACGCCTTGCTGGCGACTTGCGCCGCCAGACTGCAAGACAAGCATACCCAAGCAGGCAGCTCGTACTTACTTGAGCTCGACGCTGGCGCCAGCCTCTTCCAGCTGCTTCTTGATGTCCTCGGCTTCAGCCTTGGAAGCAGCTTCCTTCACAGTGGAGGGCGCGCCTTCCACCATGTCCTTGGCTTCCTTCAGACCCAGGCCGGTCACACTGCGCACGACCTTGATGACGCCAACCTTGTTGGCGCCAAAGCTGGTCATGACCACGTCGAACTCGGTCTTCTCTTCGACAACGGCGGCATCACCACCAGCGGCGGCCGCGGGGGCAGCAGCCACGGCAGCAGCGGCGCTCACGCCGAACTTCTCTTCCATGGCGGAGATCAGATCAACGACCTCCATCACGGTCATGTTGGAAATGGTTTCCAGGATGTCTTCTTTGGTTACGGCCATGACGGCAAACTCCTATTCGTAATTCCACCACGCGTGTGGCGGGTTGATATCAATAAAGTATTAGGCTGACTTGGCGTCGCGAACCGCGGCCACCGTACGCGTCAGCTTGCCGGGCACCTCGTTGAGGGTACGGACAAACTTCGCAATGGGTGCCTGCATGACCGACATCAGCATGCTGATGGCCTGGTCACGGGTCGGCATACTCGCCAGGCGATCGAGATCACCCGGACCCAGCAGTTGGCCGCCAATGGCCACCAGCTTGGGCGTGAGCTTGGCATGTCCCTTGGCGAATTCCTTCACCACCCGGGCAGCCGCGCCAGGGTCCTGCTGTGAGAACGCCAACACCAGCGGACCGGTAAAACCCGCCTGCATGCACTCGAAGTCCGTGCCCTGGACCGCGCGACGTGCGAGCGTGTTTTTCACCACACGCACATACACGCCATCCGCGCGTGCCTTGGCACGCAGCTCAGTCATCTCAACCACCGTGAGACCGCTATATTCCGCGGCCACGGCGGAATGCGCCTGACTGGCCACTTCGGCCACTTCAGCCACTACAGCCTTTTTCTCTTCAAGACTAAGTGCCACCTGTTTTCCTCCAGGGCTGGCTCCGACAACGTCCGGAACGTCACCCCACCTGATTTAAGAAACTTCCGTCCGGAGACTTCCGCTTCTGTTTCGGCGGCTACGAACAAGAATTTGCATTCCTGATCCAACGCCACCATCTGCGCAGGCTGGCGAACCATTAAGCCCCCGGGCCGTTACCCCGCGGGCGCCTGCGGTCTTTGACAGTCCGAACCCACCGAAACGGATCCGGGCAGCGTCAAAAATCCTTATGCCTCCAGACTCGCCTGATCCACCTGGATGCCGGGACCCATGGTGGAAGAGACGGTCACCTTTTTCATGTACACACCCTTTGCCGCAGAAGGCTTCAACTTCTGCAGGTCTGCCAGCAGCGCGCGCAGGTTCTCCTTCAGCGCGTCGACCTCGAAGCCCACCTTGCCGATGGAACAATGGATGATGCCGGCCTTGTCGGTGCGGTAACGCACCTGTCCGGACTTGGCGTTCTTTACCGCCGCCGCCACATCGGTGGCCACCGTGCCCACCTTGGGGTTCGGCATCAGGCCGCGCGGGCCCAGCAGCTGGCCCAGCTGACCCACCACGCGCATGGCGTCGGGGCTGGCGATGACCACGTCATAGTTCAGGTCGCCGCCCTTCATGGCCTCGGCCAGGTCATCCATGCCGACCACGTCGGCACCGGCCGCCTTGGCGGCATCCGCATTGGCGCCCTGGGTGAACACCGCCACCCGTACCGACTTGCCGGTGCCATTGGGCAGTACGGTGGAGCTACGCACGACCTGGTCGGATTTACGCGGGTCGACGCCGAGATTCACGCTGACGTCCACGGATTCCGCGAACTTCACCGTACTCAGGTCCTTGACCAGGCCCAGCGCCTCATCGATGCCGTAGGCCTTGCCCGGGGCCACCTTTTCGCGGATGGCCTTGATACGCTTGCTCATTTTAGCCATGGCTCAGTTCACCCCTTCCGTTTCCAGACCCATGCTGCGTGCGGTACCGGCCACGGTACGCACCGCCGCATCCATATCCGCCGCGGTCAGGTCGGGCATCTTCATGCTCGCAACCTCTTCCAGCTGGGCGCGAGTCAGCTTGCCCACCTTGTTGGTGTTGGGCGTACTGGAACCCTTGGGAACACCGGCGGCCTTGCGTAACAGCACGGAGGCGGGCGGGGTCTTCGTAATGAAGGTGAAACTGCGATCGCTGTAGACGGTGATCACCACGGGGATCGGCAGACCCTTTTCCAGTTCCTGGGTCTTGGCGTTGAACGCCTTGCAGAATTCCATGATGTTGACGCCGTGCTGGCCCAGCGCGGGGCCTACGGGCGGACTGGGGTTCGCCGCGCCGGCGGCCACCTGCAGCTTGATATACGCCTGAATCTTCTTTGCCATTGCTTACTCCTGTGGGTACAAGCGCCTGTTGCCAGGCTCCCCTGTGGTTTATGCGCAGGTGCGGCCAAGGCCGCTCCTGCGGATAGGATCAGGCCTTCTCGACCTGACCGAATTCCAGATCCACGGGGGTGGATCGCCCGAAAATCATCACCGCGACACGCAGGCGATTCTTTTCGTAGTTGACGTCTTCCACCACACCATTGAAATCGTTGAAGGGACCGTCGGTGACGCGCACCACCTCGCCCACTTCGAACAACACCTTGGGCCGCGGTTTCTCGACCCCTTCCTGCACCCGCTGCAAAATGGCATTGGCTTCCTTGTCACTGATGGGCGCCGGCTTGTCGCTGGTGCCACCAATGAATCCCAGGACCTTGGGCACATCCTTCACCAGGTGCCAGGTTTCGTCATCCATATCCATCTGCACCAGCACATAGCCAGGGAAGAACTTGCGCTCACTCTTGCGTTTCTGGCCTTCGCGCATCTCCACCACTTCCTCGGTGGGTACCAGGATCTCGCCGAACTTCCCGTCCAGGCCACTGCGCGCAACCCGATCGATCAGTGAACGCTTGACCTGGTTCTCAAACCCGGAATAGGCATGCACCACATACCAACGCATCGTCATGTGCTCAGCCCCCCTGCCCTGTCAAAAAACGTACCGCCCAAAGCAGAAACATGTCGAACAGCCAGAGCATGATGCCCACGACGATCACCACAGCGAATACAGCCAGACTGGTCTGCACCGTTTCCGCCCGCGTAGGCCATACAACCTTGCGTACCTCGTTGCGGGCATCGCCCACGAAACCGGCCAACGCCCGTCCCTTGCCCGTCTGCAGGCCCACGGCCAAGGCGAGGCCGGCCATGACCAGCAGACCCAGCACCCGTAACAGGAGCATCTGGTCCGCGAAGTAATAGAAGCCCGCCACGCCAACCAGCAGCAGCACCACCACCACCAGCAGCTTCAGCGTGTCCATCCTGGAATCCTGGACTTCCGTCTTCGCGTTCATACCAACCGACTTCGATACATGCTGTGAATACCCGTAAACACCCTGCCATATATGGCAGGCCAGGAGGGAATCGAACCCCCAACCTGCGGTTTTGGAGACCGCCGCTCTGCCAATTGAGCTACTGGCCTATATAAAAAACCTGTAGGAGCGGCGCGAGCCGCGATCAGCTGCGGTTCACAAAGAACGTCTATCGCGGCTCGCGCCGCTCCTACAATGTTTTGTACTACTCGATGATCTTCGCCACCACGCCGGCGCCCACGGTACGGCCACCTTCGCGGATGGCGAAACGCAGACCGTCTTCCATCGCAATCG